>JAKEEX010000036.1 GCA_022616315.1 Myxococcaceae bacterium | reverse complement strand
CTGATACCCCAAGCCCCCGCGTCCTCCCGCAGCCTGCATGCGCACGAGGCAAGCACCCGGAGTGGGCGGCACCTGCAGCAGAAGGCGGCACGGGAGCGCGCCCATGTCTCCCGCGGAGGACTCGACCGCCTGCGTTCCCCTCCACGCCGCAGCTCGCGCAACGAGGACTGGGGCCCCGCCAATTCGAGGTGAACGCGCACGCCACCATTGAGACGGTCCACACAACGTCATTGCCCCGCTCAACCGCGAAGAAGCTAGGGTGCAAGCCGCCATGACGCGCGACCGCACGCTGCTGCCCCCCGAGGCCCTCGAGCAGTTCCTCCGCGAGCACCCCGCCTGGCGTGTCGAGGCGGGGATGCTTCAGCGCACGTACGAGCTCCCCACCTTCCTCGACGGCATCGCCTTCGTGCAGAGGGTGGCCCAAGCGGCCGAGGAAGCGGACCACCACCCCGACATCGACATCCGCTGGCGGAAGGTGACGCTGAAGCTCGTCACCCACGACGCCAAGGGCCTCACCCACCGGGACACGGCCCTCGCCGCGCGAGCGGATGCCCTCGAGAAGGCGCGCTGAACGACCACGCCTGCCTGCCCGCGCCTGCCAGAATGCCGCGTGGCAGGATGCGCGCCCCGTGTCGCCCCCCCTCGCCCGCCCGTCCCTGCTCTCATTCGCGCTGCTGATTGCGGCGGGGAGCGCGGCCGCGCAGCCTTTCCCCGCATCTGCGCCCTTACGTGTCACGCCCGGGGCATTGCTTGGTTCCAGCCGGCACCTCGCGATGGGAGGTGCATCGGTCGGAATCGCAGACGGGGCCGGTGACCTGGGCTCCAACCTCGCCTCCGTCGCTCACCGGCACCCCTACCTCAACCGGGACTGGGAGATCGGCGTCGCGCTCTCCTACCTGCGCCTGCCGCTCGGCTCCACGCGCGGCGAGGACCTCGACAACGACGGATCCGCGGACGACGCGCAACAGTCGCTGCAGATGCTCGGCGGGGTCACCCTGCAGTTCGGCCGGCTCGGGGTGGGAATGACGTTCCGCACCGACACCACCGGCTACTGCGCGCCGGGAGGGTGCGACGCAGGCCAGCGGATGGACGCCGCCGTCACCTCCGCCTCGCTCACCGCCGGACTCGCCCTGCTGGGCGACAGCCTGCTGGTTGCCGCCGGCGTGCATTCCACGGATGTCACCCTGCGGCACGGCGGACGCGAGGTGCGCTACGGCGATACCGGCCCCGAGCTCGGACTGCTGTGGCGCCCCACGCTGAAATCGTA
Source organism: Myxococcaceae bacterium (assembly GCA_022616315.1). Lineage (GTDB taxonomy): Bacteria > Myxococcota > Myxococcia > Myxococcales > Myxococcaceae > JAKEEX01. The sequence continues at coordinate 19,260 of JAKEEX010000036.1, read as the reverse complement.
CCGGCTGGGGCTCGCCTTCCGCCCTCCGGTCCATGCGCTGCCTCGGCCGGAGACGGTGGGTGACGGGATGCTCGCCGGCCGGCCGCTGCCCTCGAGCGTCGTGATGCCCGCGAGCCTGAGCCTCGCGGGTTCGATGCGACTCGGCCCGGAGGCCGAGCGTTACAACCGGCTCTCTCCCATCGCGAGAAGGGAGCTGGGGCTGGCTCCGGACGGGGAAGGCGGCGGGCTGGAGGGCACGTGGCTGCTGGCGCTCCAGCTGGACCTACTGGGTCCGGTGCGCGCGGATGCAGTGCCGCTGCGCAGCTTCACTGCGGGCGCGCCCCCCACTCCGGTCGGACACTCTGTGCTTCTGGTGCCGCGCGCGGGCGCGGAGTACGAGGCACTGCCGGGGCGGATGCGGCTACGTGCGGGCACCTACCTCGAGCCTTCGCTGTTCGAGGACCGCGCTCCACGCCCCCACGTCACCGCGGGCGCGCAGCTCTTCCTCCTGCGCTACCTGGAAGACTGGTCCATCTCCGCTGCACTCGATGCTGCGCCCGGCACCTGGGAGCTTGGCGTGGGCGTGGAGTTCTGGCGTTAGCGGGCGTACGCCTCACACGGACGCGGTGAGGAACGCCTCCAGCGCCCGGTACGTGCGCAGCAGCGCCATGACATCACAGCTCTCGTTCGCCTGATGCGCCTGCGCAGTCTCGCCGGGGCCGAAGTTCACCGCGTCCACGCCGAACGCGGAGAAGCGCGCGACGTCCGTCCACGCCTGCTTCGCGGACGCCTTCAATCCCCCCGCCGCGAGCAGCCGACGGTAGTGCGGGTTCTCCGCGCACACCCTCCCGCTGGGCGCGAGGTCCACGAAGCTCACCTCCGCGCGCCCCGCCACCAACCGGTGCACGTCCTCCTGCGCCTCCTCCACCGTCTTCTCCGGCGCGAAGCGGTAGTTGAGGTTGAGCTCGAAGGCCTCGGGCACCACGTTCTTCGCGCGGCCCCCGCTCGCCTTCGTCACCGACATCACCTCGTAGAAGGGGAAGCCTCCATGCACCACCTCGCGGCGCGGACGCGCGAGCAGCTCCGCCAGCAGCGGGCCCGCCTTGTGGATGGCGTTCTCCCCCTGCCACGGACGCGCCGAGTGCGCCGAGCGCCCCTGGAAGCGCAGCGTGGCGTGCAGGCTGCCCACGCACCCCACCTGCACCTCACCATCCGTCGGCTCCATCGCCACCGCGAAGGCCACCTTCTTCAGCTCCGGCCGCTGCTCGAAGAGAGGCGTCAGGCCGCTCTCCAGGTACGGCCCCTCCTCCCGCTCGTAGAGGAGGAGCAGCAGGTTGACGGGGAGCGTCTCGCGCGGGAGCGCCTCGGCGAGCGCCATCATCACCGCGAGTCCTCCCTTCATGTCCGAGCTGCCCAGCCCCACGATGCGGCTTCCATCCCGGCGCGGCGGCGCGTCCTCGGGATGCGCGGGCACCGTGTCCAGGTGACCCACGAGCGCGACAGTGGGACGCACGTCGTCCACCGTGCCGAGCAGCAGCGTGTGTCCCAGCCGGTAGACGTGCATGGGCGGGAAATGCGCGCGCGCCCACTCCTCCACGTGGTCCGCGATGGCCTGCTCGTGGCCGATGGGGCTCGCAATCCGGCAGAGCGCGAGCGTGCGCTCGGCCAGCATGTCGGCGGTGGGGACGGACACGGTGACGGGCTCCCGGACTACACCGGCACCGCGAAGTCGCGCAGGGCCTGGTTGAGCGACGTCTTCTGGTCCGTGCTCGCCTTGCGCTGGCCGATGATGAGCGCGCACGGCACCTGGTAGGTGCCCGCGGGGAACTGCTTGGGCCGCATGCCGGGAATGACCACCGAGCGTGCGGGCACACGCCCCTTGTACACCCTCTCCTCGGGGCCGGTGACGTCGATGATCTGCGTGGACGCGGTGAGCACCACGTTCGCGCCGAGCACCGCCTCCTCCTCCACCACCACACCCTCCACCACGATGCAGCGGCTTCCGATGAAGGCGCCGTCCTCGATGATGACCGGGCTCGCGGTGGGTGGTTCGAGCACGCCCCCCAGTCCCACGCCGCCGGACAGGTGCACGTTGCGGCCCACCTGCGCGCAGCTGCCCACGGTGGCCCACGTGTCCACCATGGTGCCCGCTCCCACCCACGCACCGATGTTGACGTAGCCCGGCATCACCACCGCGCCACGCTCGAGGAACGCCCCGTACCGCACCGTGCCCGGAGGCACCACGCGCACGCCTGCGGCCGCGAGGTCCTTCTTGAGGGGAATCTTGTCGTGGAACTCGAAGGGCCCCACCTCCTGCACGCGCATCTCGCTGATGGCGAAGTAGAGGAGGATGGCCTCCTTCGCCCACGCGTTCACCTTCCACCCTTCGGGCCCCTTCTCGGCGACACGCAGCTGGCCCGCGTCGAGCAGCGCCACGGCTCTGCGGACGGCGTCCTGAACCGCGGGGTCCTTCAGGCGGGCGCGGTCGGCGAAGGCGGCGGAGACGAGCGGGGCGAGTGATTCCATGCGGCCCCCTCTACACCCTCCGAGCAGCCGTGGGGAGGGCGCAGTCCTGCCGGGCGTCGTCCCCGTCCCACCGCGCCCGGGCCCGGGTACGCTCGCGCGCCATGAAGAGTCGGTTCATCCAGGTGCTCGGGGCGGCGACGCTCGGGCTCCTCGTGTCAGGCTGCCCACGTCCCTCCCGTGCCCCCGTCACCCGGCCCGAGGAGGCACTCGTTCCGTCCGCGAGCCCGGTCTCGCTCCTCGACGACGGCGAGCCCGTGTCGCTGAGGGCAGCCGTCCGCGAGAGCCTCGTGTGGCTGCGCACGCTGCCGCCGGAGCGGTCGCTCGTCTTCGGCCGGTGCCAGGTGCCCGCGTCGACGCTCGTCTCCGCGCTGGAGCGCTTCTCGTCGCGCCTCACGGACACACTCCCGCGGGCGGAGCTCGGGGCGCTGGTGCACGAGCAGTTCGCGCTGCTGGAGGCCGCGGGTGATGAGGACGGCACCGTGCTCTTCACCGGGTACTACGAGCCCACCATCGAGGCCAGCCTCACCCGCGACGACACGTACTCCGTGCCCATCTTCGGGCTCCCCGAGGACCTGGTGGAGGTCCCCCTCGAGCCCTTCGCGGAGCGCTTCAAGTCGGAGCGCGTCTTCGGGCGGCTCGACGGGCGGCGAGTGGTGCCGTACTGGACGCGCGCGGAGATCGCAGCGGGGAAGCTGGGCAACCGCAAGCTGGAGCTCGCGTGGGCGAAGGACCCCGTGGCGCTCTTCTTCCTCGAGGTGCAGGGCAGCGGCACCCTGCGCCTGCCGGATGGAAGCGAGCGGCGCATCGGCTACGCCGCGTCGAATGGGCGGCCGTACCGCAGCATCGGCTCGCTGCTCATCCAGGAGGGCGCCATCCCGCGCGAGACCATGTCCATGCAGGCGCTTCGCGCATGGCTCGCGGGCAACGACGGCGAGCGCGACCGGGTGCTCCACCACAACGAGTCCTATGTGTTCTTCCGGTTCCTCGATGGTGCGGCGGTGGGCTCCCTGGGGAGGCCGGTGACGCCGGGCCGCTCCATCGCCACGGACGCGCGGCTCTTCCCGCGGGGGGCGCTCGCGTTCCTCCAGACGGAGCGGCCCGTGTCGGATGCGCAGGGCACCCTCACGTGGCAGCCCCTCTCCCGGCTCGTGCTGAACCAGGACACCGGGGGCGCCATCCGCGGCGCAGGCCGCGTGGACATGTTCTGGGGCCGCGGGGCGGATGCCGAGCTCGCCGCGGGCTTGATGAAGCAGAAGGGGCGCCTGTTCTTCCTCGTTCCGCGGGGGCTGGGGACGCAGGGCTGTCCGTGACGCAAGCCTTCCTCTCCTCGGGGAGAGGGCCAGGGTGAGGGGACGTCACCGGGTGCCCCGCACGCACGCTCGTCACCCGAGCGAGCAGTGACTCTCCGTTGCGGCATGAGGGGGTGCGTGAAAGGGTTCCGCTCCCCGTGGACGAGAACTGGACGCCGACTCTCGAGGACACCCCTTTCACCCGCATTGGTGACGAGGAGGGCGTGCGCCGGCTGGTGGAGCACTTCTACGACGCGATGTCCGAGCACGAGCCCGCGCTCGCACGTCTCCACTCCTGCGACGCGGACGGGCGCGTGGACCGCTCCAGCCGGGACCACTTCGCCCTCTTCCTCTGCTTCTGGCTCGGAGGCCCGAAGGACTACCTGACCGTGCGCGGCCATCCGCGTCTGCGCATGCGCCACGGCCACCTCCCCGTGGATGTCGGCATGCGGGATGCGTGGCTGCGCAGCATGGAGCGCGCGATGGACGCGTGCGAGGTGCGCGGAGGCCTGCGCCGCCACCTCGGCAAGCGCTTCGCCGAGGTCGCGGACTTCCTCCGCAACGTGCCCGACTGACACACCGATCCCCTCTCCCCCTGGGAGCGGGAGGGTCACTGCGCGTGCAGCATCTCCTCGGGCGCGGCGCGGATGCCGAGCAGGTCCGTCAGGCGTTCGGCGAGGAGAGGCTTCGCGGTGCGCAGCCGCTCCGTGCCATTCGTGTCGAGCAGCACGACACGGAAGGCCTCCACGGGCACGTGCTCCTGGGCGCGCAGCTTGCGAACCGCCTCGGCGGAGAGGGGGCGCCCCTCGATGGCGCCCCAGATGTCTCCGTGCACCTCCAGCAGCGTCACGTGCTGCCCCGCGAGCTCGGCGCGGTGCTGCTCGAGCGCCCTTCGCTGCTCGACGTACTCTGGCGCGTCTGCGGAGGGGGTGAAGACGAGCAGCACCGGGTTGCTTCCCCGGAACTGCCCAAGCCGTACCTCGTCCGCTGCGCTCGTCATGGTCGCACCACTCCTCTCGGGGCGCGTCCTTCGGGCGCCCGTCCTGCGCAAACGGTCAGACCGGAGCCATGCGGGCGCAAGGCGTGCGATGGACGGAGACGTCCGGCCGCCGGCTCGCCCGGTGTGCTTCAGGGTGCAGGCTGCTCGTGCGTCTCGCGGGGGCGAAGGGGCACGGCGTCGATGAGGCCGAGGAGGCGGGCGGCAGGCACGGGGGCGTTGCTCCGGAACCGCTCCTTGCCGTCCTTCCCCACCAGGACCACGAGGAAGTCCGCCGCTCCGGCGCGGTGCTCGGCGCGCAGCTGCCGCACCTCCTCCGGGGTGAGCGGGTCACCGTCGAGGGTGCCCTCGCCGGCGCCGCGGACCTCGAGCAACACCACGTCCCGCTCGGCGAGCTCGGCACCCGCCTCCGCGAGCGTGGCCATCTGCCAGCTGTAGCTCACCACCGCCACGGACGGCGAGAAGACGAGCACCTGGCGGAGCCTTCCGCGCAGCTTCGTCAGTCGCCCGTCGTTTCCGGCGCTCGCCATGGCGCCTCCCCATCAGGCCCAGAGGAGCGTTGCCCCGCTCCTCGTGCTTGAGCCTCGTGCCTCCGCGAGCGTGAGACAAGCTCCGAACCGGCTGCGGGCCGTGGGAGCGTCTGTCTCCACGGGCGACCGACGCCCCCTCAATACACCCACGGCCCCAGGCCCGCGGGGGCACCGCCGCTCGCATGCTCCAGCCGCGCGAGCGCCTCGCCATACGAGAGCGCCGCTGCCGCGCGCTCGAGCGCGGGCGGAGCCCAGGCACGCCAGGAGCGCAGGACGGCGCGGTGCGCCCCGTTCAGGCCCTGCTCCTCCGCGCTGTGCACGAGCAGCCGTGCCTCCAGCACCTCACGCTCCTTCGTCCAGGGGCCTGAACGCTCGAGCCGCAGCTCCCCGTCACGCTCCACCACCTCGAGCAGCGCGCGCGCCCTCGGCGACAGGCCCGCGAGTGAAGCGCGGCGACGCGTCGGCTCCATGGCCACGCGGTAGACCTCCGGCCACAGCGCGGGGTGCACGAACGCCACCTTTCCTTCCACCAGGCGCACCGCCAGCACCTGGGGCGAAGCGCGCAGCTGGCGCCCGAGCCTGTAGATGAGCCGTCCCTTCGCGTGCTCCCGCCAGCTCCCCGCGAGAGGACCTCCCACCACCGCCTCCACGAGCGAAGGCGTGCCGTGGGCAGGCACCTCGGTCACCACGAGGTGCGTCCTCAAGAGCTCCAGCGCGTCCTCGAGCGTGCGGACCACCGTGAAGGGAGTCTGGACACTCGCCGGCACCATCGCCGCAGCCCCCCCACATTTCCCTCCACCCTCGGAGGCAGCCGGCCAGGCGCGGGTCTCCGCCCCGCAACTTCCCCGCTGGCTCCGGGTTCGATGCCGGCATGAACCGATTCCTGTCCGGCGTCGTCCCCGTGCTGTTGCTCTCCACCTCCGCCTGCGCCCAGACGCGCGAGGTCCGCCAGGACCGCCGCGACCTCGCGCAGGACCACCGCGAGCTGCGCCAGGACCGCGGGGAAACGCGCGATGACCGGCGCGATCGCGCGGAGGCCGCCACGCTCCTGCGCCGCTACGATGCCGCGATGGCGCGCAGGGACGTGGGCGCGCTGGCTGCGCTGGACGCCGAGGCGCTCCGGGAGATGGACGCGGAGCTCGCCGAGAGCCACCGCGAGTCCGCCCGCGACGCCGCGGAGACGGCCCGCGCCAGCGGCGAGGTGGCCCGGAGCGGGCACGAGCGCAACACCACGGCGGGCCCGCTCGCCCGAGCGGATGACCGCCGCGACCTGCGCGACGACCGCCGTGACCGCCGCGACGACGTGCGCGACGCCCGCGCCGAGCGTGGGGACCGGGCGCACGTGCGCGCGATCCGCGCGGACTTCGCCGCGCTGAGCGGCCAGATGAACCCGGGCAGCGTGCACCGCAAGCGGACGCTGCTGGCCGACTTCCTGGCGCGCGCCGGAAACGAGCTCGCCACGGACGGCGCCGAGCGGCGCGAGGACCACCGGGAGGTCCGCGAGGACCGTCGGGAGAAGCGCGAGGACCTGCGCTGACCCCCCCCGAGGCTGCGCACGGGGCGCACGTCACGACGCCCCCCCGGCCGGCGTGCGGGCGTCCGGCGCCAGGGGGACCCTGGGTGCGCGCCTGGGGCGCACCCGGGACCCCGGTTGCCGCACGGGGGGCGCATGCACTACACGGCGGAACCTCCTCCGCCGTTCAAGGACGCCCACCCGCCGTGCTCACCTCGCTCGTCATCCCCGTCTACAACGAGATTCCCACCCTGGCCGAGCTGCTCCGCCGGGTCATCGCCGTGGACTTCCCCAAGGAGCTCGTCATCATCGATGACTGCTCGAAGGACGGCAGCCGCGAGTTCCTCAAGGAGCTCGAGGAGAAGGGCCTGTCCATCCTGGGGGGCACGCCCGCCAACGACAACCGCCTCAAGGTGCTCTTCCAGGAGAAGAACCAGGGCAAGGGCGCGGCGCTGCGGCGCGGCTTCGAGGAGGCCACCGGGGACATCATCCTCGTGCAGGACGCGGACCTCGAGTACGACCCCAGGGACATCCCACAGGTCCTCCAGCCCATCCTGGATGGGGATGCGGACGTCGTCTTCGGCAGCCGCTTCACCGGCACGCCGCGGCGGGTGCTTTATTACTGGCACACCGTCCTCAACAACGCCCTCACCACGCTCTCCAACATGACGTCGGGGCTCAACCTGACGGACATGGAGACGTGCTACAAGGCCTTCCGGGCCGAGGTCATCAAGGGCATCCGCATCGAGGAGGACCGCTTCGGCTTCGAGCCGGAGGTGACGGCCAAGGTGGCGCGCGGGGGCTGGCGCATCTTCGAGGTGCCCATCAGCTACCATGGGCGCACCTACGAGGAGGGGAAGAAGATTGGCTGGAAGGACGGCGTGCGCGCCCTCTACGCCATCGCCAAGTACAGCGTGAAGCGGTAGGGCGGCCGGCTGCACGCCCGCTCCAGGGCCCACCGACATTGGACGTGCCGTCCCGCACCGGATGGGAATGGCCCGGTCCCCCGGCCCGGTTTGCAGGTCTCACGGACGCACGAAAAAGCTTCCTTCCCTTTCCTTTCCGGGTGTTACCGTGCGCGCCGCACTGCGCCGGCACGCCCCTCCCCCAGCCACCGCCGCACCCCGCCCCCACATGTTCGACTGGCTGCACACCCTGTTTTCAAGTGATCTGGCGATCGACCTCGGGACGGCCAACACGCTCATCTACATCCGCGGTCAGGGCATCGTGTCCAACGAGCCCTCCGTGGTCGCCGTCCAGCAGGACACCCGCGGCGGCAAGAAGGTGCTCGCGGTCGGCAAGGAGGCCAAGGAAATGCTCGGGCGCACCCCGGGCAACATCATGGCCATCCGCCCGATGAAGGACGGCGTCATCGCGGACTTCGAGATCACCGCCGCGATGCTGCGCTACTTCATCCAGAGCGCCCAGCGCACCAAGCTGCGCATGCGCCCGCGCATCGTCATCGGCATCCCGTCCGGCATCACCGAGGTGGAGCGCCGCGCGGTGCGCGAGGCCGCGGAGAACGCTGGCGCGCGCGAGGTCTACCTGGTGGAGCAGCCCATGGCGGCCGCCATCGGCGCGGGCCTTCCCGTGACCGAGCCGAGCGGCAACATGATCGTCGACATCGGCGGCGGCACGTCCGACGTGGCGGTCATCAGCCTCGCCGGCATCGTCTTCTCCAAGAGCGTGCGCATCGGCGGAGACAAGCTGGACGAGGCGATCATCCAGTACGTCAAGCGCAAGTACAACCTGCTCATCGGTGAGCGCACCGCCGAGCAGATCAAGATGGGCATCGGCACCGCGTACCCCACCGAAGAGCTGATGGAAATGGAGATCAAGGGCCGTGACCTGGTGGCGGGCGTTCCGCGCACGCTGAAGGTCACCAGCGAGGAGATTCGCGAGGCCCTCTCCGAGCCGATCAACGGCATCGTGGAGGCGGTGAAGCTCACGCTGGAGCGCACGCCGCCGGAGCTCGCCGGTGACATCGCCGACCGCGGCATCGTGCTCGCGGGCGGTGGCGCGCTGCTCAAGAACCTGGACACCCTCCTGCGCGAGGAGACGGGGCTGCCCGTGTTCCTCGCGGAGGACCCGCTGTCCGCCGTGGTGATGGGCGCGGGCAAGGCGCTCGAGTCGCTGGAGATTCTGCGCCAGGTCTGCCAGCCGGGCTGACGCTCTTCGGTGCACTCGGGCGCTGGCTTCCGCCACCCGGTGGACGGAACGGCTGTCCAGCGCCAGATGCTCGTCGCAAGTTCACCCGGGTGGGCGCGGCTCTCCATGGCGAGCTGTCGCGTCTGTGATCAACTTCCCGCCCACGCGGCAGCGGCGAGGCGAGCCAAGGGACGCGGGAGGACCTTCTGTTGATGCTCCAGCTCGTGTCCTTCGGCCTGGTGGCCTTCAGCCCGGTGGGCGGAATGGTCGCGGCCATCCCCCTGGGGATGCTCGCCTTCCAGATGCCCACCTGGCAGGTGTGGCTGCTCGGCGTGGTCTCCGCGTACGCGCAGGTGGTGGCGGTGGACCTGGCCTGGAGCGGCCTGGAGCGCTTGCAGTGGTGGCGCCGCCTCCTCGAGCGGCAGCAGAGCCCACGGCTGCGTCGGCTGCTCTCCGCGCCGGGGGCGTTCTGGCCCACGGTGGTGCTCGTGCCCATCGTGGGGGCCTGGGTCGTGATGGGCCTCATGCGCTATGCCGGCGTCCCGCAGCGCCGCGTGGCGGTGCCCATCCTGGTGGGGCTCGCGCTCTTCGCGACGGTCCTCTGCGCGGGCTGCGCGCTGGTGCCCGAGTGGTTCACGCCCGGGGAGGCGCTCGCCGCTCTCGCGCCACGCTGAGCGTGCCGCACACGTCACAGCAGGAAGCGGGTTGTCCGGGAGGCGTCGGGTCCCTTACCAAGAGGCATCGGAGCGCAAGCAGGAGAGCCCCATGCCCCAGAGCGACTACGCCCGCATCGCCCGCGCCATCGAGTACCTCGAGACCCACGCGCGGGAGCAGCCGCACCTCGAGGAGGTGGCCGCGCACACCGGCCTCAGCCCCTCGCACTTCCAGCGGCTCTTCACCCGCTGGGCGGGCGTGAGCCCCAAGCGCTTCCTCCAGTTCCAGACGCTGGCCTACGTGCGCCAGCTCCTCGGAGAGCGGCGGAGCGTCCTGGAGGCCACGTGCGAGGCGGGCCTCTCCAGCGGGGGACGGCTGCACGAGCTCTTCGTGTCGCTGGAGGCCGTCACGCCGGGCGAGTTCAAGTCCGGCGGCGCGGGGCTGACGCTGCGCTTTGGCGTGCACCCCTCTCCCTTCGGGGACGTCCTGCTCGCGCTCTCCGACCGTGGTGTGGTGGCGCTCTCCTTCCTCTCCGACTCTTCGCGCGAGAGCGCCGTGGCGGCGCTGCAGGCGGACTGGCCCGGCGCGAAGCTCCTCGAGTCGCCAGCGGACACGGCGCCGGTGGTGGCGCGCCTCTTCCCGATGGAGCCCGGGACGACGCCGCCCACCCTCAGCGTCCTGGTGAAGGGCACGAACTTCCAGGTGAAGGTGTGGGAGGCGCTCCTGCGCATCCCGTCCGGCGAGGTGGCCACCTACGCGGAGGTGGCGCAGGCCATCGGCCAGCCCAGGGCGGTGCGCGCGGTGGGCAGCGCGGTGGGCGCCAACGCGGTGGCCTTCCTCATTCCCTGCCACCGTGTCCTCCGCAAGTCGGGCGCGTTCGGTGACTACCGGTGGGGTGCGGAGCGCAAGCGCGCCCTCCTCGCCTGGGAGGCGGGGCTGGCCTGGGAGGCGGGACGGGCAGCCAGCCGTGCGTCCGCGCCCTGAGGCGCCCGACCCCCGGGGTCGATGCCGGAGGCCCACGCCGCGGCCACCTTCTCGCGGTGCAGTCCATCCGTGTCCCGGATGGGCACAGGAGGTCCCCATGCGCTGCGTGATGGGCGGCGTGGTCGCGCTCGGGATGACCATGGCGGTGACTGCGTGGGCGGACGACCGGAAGCCCGCGCCGCCCGCATCCTCACTGCCGCCGGCGAAGCTCAGCCTGTGGCTGGACGGGTTCCACATGCGGGATGGACACCCGGACGAGCAGGGCGACATCCACCACTTCTGTCAGACGCCGAAGACGGGCCCCATCCAGTGCGCGCTCTTCGACGGCTTCGGAGAGAACGCGAAGCTGGTGGGCATCGAGTACATCGTGGACGCGACGACGTTCGCCTCGCTGCCGGAGTCGGAGCGGAAGCTCTGGCACTCGCACGTCTACGAGGTGACGTCCGGCGCGCTCGTGGCGCCGGGCATGGCGGAGCAGGAGGAGACGGCGTTCCTCAAGAAGGCCATCACGACCTACGGCAAGACGTGGCACACGTGGGACCCGATGCTGAGCGAGAAGCTGCCGCTCGGACGTCCGGAGCTCATGATGTCCTTCACGCGGGACGGCGTGCTGCGGCCGGAGCTTGCAGCGGCGCGTGACGCGACGCTCGGCACGAACACCGCACAGCTCCGCGCCAACCGCGCCAAGAGCATCCCGCAGGTTCCCACCGTCATGAAGGGCGCGGACGTGGGCGAGGGCGGCACGTCGTGCAAGGAGTCGTCGGACGTGGCGCGGGCGCGGAGGGGACCGGCGCGGCGGTAGGCCCTCACTCGACTGCGGGCGAGGCGAAGAAGCGCTCCGCTGCGGCCAGCGCTGCGGTGTCCTTCAGCACGTCTCCCGGGCGCGAGCCGTGGCCGATGAGCGCGCCGTGCCAGCGCATCTTCATGAAGCGCGCGGTCAGGCGCATGGTGAGGACTGCGGGCTCGCTCGCGCTGTCCTCGCCCGGCTGGTCCGAGTTGACGGTGACGAGCCACAGCGAGCGTCCCGCCATCGCTCCGCGGAAGTCGCGCCCGGGCGCGCGCAGGAAGCCGGACCAGTGGTCCAGGTAGAGCTTGGCCGGCGCGGGCAGGCTGTACCAGTAGGTGGGCACCGCGAAGACGAGGTCCGTGGCCCCCACCGTGCGCTGGTAGAGCTCCTCCAGCACGCCCGTGGGCGCGGGGTAGCCCCCGGGCGTGTGGCGCAGGTCCTGGAACTCCGGCAGGCCGAGCGACGCCAGGTCCAGCCACTGCTGCGCGACCGTGGAGGGCAGCTGGGCGGCGGCGTGCCGCGCGAGGAGGCAACGCCGAGCTCCTCGCCGGGCGCTGGCGAGCAAGAAGAGGAAGCGACGGTCGGAGGGGGAGGTCATGGTGCCCTGGTTCGGCTCGAGAGAGCCCCGTGCTTAGCGCCTGGAACCGCCTCGCGCACGCGCCTTCTCAGCCCTGACGCACCGTCCCCCGCAGCCAGGCCTCCACGCGCTCCAGCTGCACCTGGTTCCTGACCGTGTGGCGCGCGAAGTAGTCACGGGCCTGGCGCGCCAGGGCCTCGGCACGCGCCGGCTCCCGCCCGGCGTCGCGCAGCGCCTGGGCCAGGGCGAAGCGCGCGGAGGCCACGTCCTCGTCCTCGCGCCCGGCCGCGAGCGCGAGGCCGCGCTCCAGCGTCTTCCGGGCCTCCTCCGCCTGGCCGAGCCTCACCTGCGCCTCTCCGAGGACGAGGAGCGCAGCGACGAGGCGCGGACTGTCCGGCCCGAGCACGCGCTCCCAGAGGCGCAGCGCCCGCTGCGCGAGGGGCAGCGCCTCCTCCGAGCGCGACAGCTCGTTGAGGTCCGTGGCCACGTTGACGAGCGCAATCACCGTCGCGGCGCTCTCCGGCCCCCGGGAGCGTTCGTGGAGGGCGAGCGCCTTCCTGTGGAACTCCAGGGCACCGGACATGTCGCGCTTGCGGGCGAGCGCGTTGGCCATGTTGTTGTACGAGCCCGCGAGCGCCGGGTGGTCCGGGCCGAAGGTGCGCTCGCGCAGCTCGAGCGCCTCCGCCTGCCGGGCACGCGCGCCCTCCAGGTCGCCCACACAGTTCAGCGCATTGCCGAGGTTGCTCAGCATCCACGCGCGGCGCGGGTCCTCGGGGCGGTAGGCCCGCTCGGCCAGCTGCAGCGCGCGCTGGTGCAGCCTCACCGCCTCCTCGCAGCGCTCCTGGAGGGCGCGCACGCTCCCCATCGTGGTGGCCAGCTCCGCCTCCAGCTCCAGGTCCGGCCCCACGCGCGCCACGGCGGCGGCCGCCTCCTGCATGGCCACGTCGCTCGGGTCGGAGCGCGCCAGCTGGAAGCCCTGAACGCGCACGAGGTGGATGCGCGCCTGCGCCGCGAGCCGGTCGTGGTGTCCCGCCTGCGCGGCCCACACCGCCTCGTAGAGCGTCCGCTCCGCGGCCACCGCGTCGCCGTTGCGCATGCGCAGCTCGCCCAGGAGGGCCAGCGCTTCGGCGCGCGTGGGCAGGTGCTCGAGCGCCCGCGCGTCCCTGACGACCGCGTCCGCGCGCTCGAGGGCCTCGACATAGCGGCCCGCGGAGGAGAGCACGCGCACCTCGCTGAGGCGCTGCGTCATCGCCTCCACCTTCGCGCGCGTGGCCTCGTTTCCAGGCGGACGCACCTGTGCGGCGAGCACCTCTCCGGAGGCGCACTCCTGCAGGGGCGGGAGCTCGTAGGCCGCCTGCACCGCCTGCTCCACGGCTTCACCGCGCGAGCGCAGGAAGAAGTCCGTGAGCGCGCGCACGTCCTGGAGGCGCCTGTCCAGGCAGCCCACGCGCAGGTCCAGGAGCGCCTCCGACTGCTCCTTTCGCACCCGCGTGGCCTGGCACGCGTCGGTGTGCTGGTCCACCCACGCCTCCGCGTAGCCGTCCAGCGCGCGCTCCACGCTCCGCCAGGCGTCCTCCGCGTACGGCGTGGACACGCTGAGGAGGGCCGCGCGCACCTCGCTCTTGCGCGCGTCGTCCCACACCCCGGCGAGCTTCCGCTCCGCGCCGCGGCACACCGGGTCCCCGACTCCCGCGTGGAGCGTCCCCACCGCGGTGCCCACCGCGAGCAGGGACGCCGCTGCCGCTGCCTGCCAGAGGGTCACCTGGCGCCGCCGGCCCCGGCGCACCGCCGAGAGCAGCGCATCGAGCGAGGAGAAGCGCGCCTCGGGCTCGGCGCTCAGGCCCTTGAGGAGCACGCGGCGCAGCCAGCCCGGCACCTGCGCACTGCGGGATGCAGGCCTCACCCGTCCCTCGCGCGCCGCCGCGGCCACCTGCTTCAGCGTGTCCCCCGGGAAGGGCCTCGCGCCGTAGAGCGCCTCGTGGAGCGCCACGCAGAAGCTGAACTGGTCGCTCCTCGCGTCCACCGCCCGGCCCGCGAGCTGCTCGGGCGGCATGTACGCGGGCGTGCCGGCCAGCGTGACTCCGCCGTTCGAAGCCTCCACCCGCTCCACCGCTCCGCCGTCGCGGAGCGCCAGGCCGAAGTCCGTCACCTGCACCCGCCCGTCCGCGCCCATGAGGACGTTGTCCGGCTTGAAGTCGCGGTGGACGAGCCCCGCGTGGTGCGCCGCCGAGAGTCCCTCGCCCGCGCGCTCGAAGACGGACAGCACCTCGCGCCAGGGCCGCCTCTTCTGCCGCAGCCACTCGCGCAGCGTGGTGCCCTCGACGAACTCCATGGCCATGAACACCTGCTCGCCCGCGACGCCCGCCGCGTACACGGTGACGACGCCCGGGTGCGACAGCCGCGCGAGCGCCTGGGCCTCCCCCAGGAGCCGCGACTGCGCCTCGCGCGTGGCCCCCGTGCGCAGGAGCTTCAGCGCCACCTTGCGGTCCAGCTGCGGGTCGAACGCGGCGTACACCACGCCCATGGCACCGGCGCCCACCCGGCCGATGACGAGGTAGCGGTCCAGCACCTCTCCGGGCTGGAGCGCGCGCACCGGCACCTCTTCGGGACGCTCCGCCCGCGTCATCTCCGCCACCCACCGCTGGCAGCGGGAGCAGCCATCCAGGTGTGCGTGCACGGTGGCCGCCTCGTCCACGGGCAGCGCTCCCTGGAGGAGCTCCAGCACGGTGTTGTCGTCCAGGCACTCCATGGCGCACTCCCTCTTGCCCCTGGACGGGGACCGTTGCCACCAGCCCGGCAGCCATCCGCTGGCAGCCACGGCTGGGGACAGGCCTACAGGCCCTTCGTTGCGTCAGTCCCCCTCGGGGGCGAGCACGCGGTGGAGGGAGAGGTCCAGCTGGCTGCGCAGCACGTCCACCAGGCTGTCCAGCTCGTCCGGCTGAAGCTTCAGGCGCTCCTGGAGCCGCCGCCGCACATCCGCGAGGATGTCCTGGCGGATGCGCGCGAGCCAGCGGGAGACCGTGGACTTGTGGGCCCCGCGCATGCGGCCAATCTCCTCCACCGTGAGGCCCTCCACGAAGTACATCCGCAGGTAGTTGCGCTCGTCCGCGGGGAGCCCCTCGATGGCCGCCTGGAAGGCCGCCTTGAACTCCGGCGCGTAGCGCTGCCGCACCGCCAGGAGCTCCGGGTCCGGCCCGCTCGCGGGCACCGCCTCCAGGGCGCTCTGGGGCGCGTAGGCGCCGGGCCTCTGACGCTCGAGCAGGTTGAGCGCCGTGCGCACCGCCCCTGCCTTCAGCCAGTGCGCGAGCGGTCCGCGCCCCAGGTAGTCCAGCACGCGCGGCGCCCGGCCCGGCTGGGTGGGCACCAGCAGCGTCTGTCGCAGCTGCTGCTCCACCTCCGACACGAGCCCCTCCGGAACCCTCATGTGCGCGAGGGCGCGCGCCACCACCTGCGAGAGGCGGCGGTCCAGCTCCGCCAGCGCCAAACGCTCACCGCGCGCCGCGGCCAGCGTCAGGGCGATGTCCGCCCCATGCAGCGAGTCCAGCGCGGCCCGTGGGTCCGCCCCCGCGCGCACGCCCCGCGCGAGGTGGCGCACGAAGTCCGCCGGCACCACCTCCACGTCCGGCAGCGCCGCGCGGGCCGCCTCGAGCTGCCGCTGGAGGGACGCCTCGAGTGCGGGCGAATCCGCGTAGGGGCGCGCGGCCTCACCGCAGGCAGCGACGAAGAGCTGGGAGAGGGAGGTGGCCATGAAGGGGCAGAGGACAGTCTATCCACACTGTCCGGCCGCGGGCAGGCGGCCTGTCGCCGGACGACGAAGCAGCCCACCTCCTTCCGGCGGACGACGGTGCGGTTTGCCTCGGCGTTGCTCCATCCCCATTGGAGCCGCGCAATGCTTTCCATGCCTTCCTGCCCCTGGGGCGACTACCGCGCCGGCACCGTGTCCTTCTGCGAGGCGCGGCTGTGCGCCTGGGTGGTGGAGCCCGCCAACGCATGGTCCAACCTCGGCTTCCTCGTGATGGCCGGCGTCATCCTGGCGGCCACGTGGAGGAGGCCCCACCTCTCCACCTTGCGGGTCATCGCGGTCACCAGTGCACTCGTGGGCGTGGGCTCCTTCGTCTTCCACGCCAGCGGCACCTTCCTGGGGGAGGTGGTGGACCTCACCACCATGTACCTCATCAGCGGGCTGATGCTGGTGCTGGAGCTGCGCCGGCTCGTGCCCATGAGCACCTGGCAGGTGGTGGTCCTCTACGCCGCGGTGGTGACGGCCTCCTCGGGACTGCTCGGGCCCTTCCCGCCCATCGGCATCGCGGTGTTCGTAGTGCACCTGGTGGCGTGGGTGGCCATCCACGTCTTCAGCCGCGTGCGTCAGCCCACCGCGGACTACCGCTTCAGCAACTGGATGGCCGCCACCTGGATGGGGGCGGGGGGCATCTGGCTCCTCGACATCACCAAGGTGCTGTGCGACCCGCACAACCACACCTTCAACGGGCACGCCACCTGGCACGTGCTGTGTGCGGTGTGTCTGGGGCTGTACTTCCGCTACCAGGTGCAGTTCTTCGGCCCGTATGCGGTGCCCATGGCCCAGCGCGCGCAGCGCCAGCCCATCGTGCCCGCGGTGCCGCCCTGAGGGGATTGAAGGCGCCCTACTCCTCGCCGGCGGAGAGGCCCAGCCTGCGCAGCATGCGGTGGACGGACTGGCGCGGCAGCCCCGCGGCCTTGGCCGCGCGCGTCACCACCCCGCCCGCCACCCTCAGGTGCTCGAGGAAGTACGTGCGCTCGAAGCTCTCGAGCACGCGCTCCTTGGCCTCGTGGTAGGGCAGCGCCAGGAGGCGCTCCTCCAGCTTGTCGAAGGCGCGGCTCCCCTCGGGCGCCCGCGGCTCCACCCCGAGCGCCCGGCTCACCGCCGCCGCGCCCAGGTCCGGGAAGGCGCACAGGCGCTCCACCACCGTGCGCAGCTCCTGCACGTTGCCGCTCCAGTCGTGGCGCTGGAGCATCTCGAGTGCGTCCTCGCTGAGCACGTCCGCCCCGCGCACCCGCTGGGCGAACTGCCGCGCGAGCCCGGGGATGTCCTCGGGGCGCTCGCGCAGCGGCGGCACGCGGATGCGGAAGACGGCCAGGTGGTAGAAGAGGTCCTCGCGGAAGCGGCCCGCCTTCACCTCCGCCTCGAGGTCGAAGCGGGTGGAGGCCACCACGCGCACATCCGCGGGCCTCGGCGCGGCGTGGGGCGCGTTGAGCGGGCGCACCTCCTTCGTCTCCAGCACCCGCATCACGCGCGACTGCAGCGGCAGCGGGAGCAGCGCCACCTCGTCCAGGAAGAGGATGCCCCCGTGTGCCTCCTCGAAGGCCCCGGGCCGCGGAAGCAGGCGTGCCCCGCTCACCGTCAGCTCCTGCCCGAAGAGGTCGGCCTCCAGCGTGCCGTGGACGAGCGCCTCCACGTCCACCACCACGAAGGGTGCGTCCTTGCGCGCGCACTGGGCATGCACCCCGCGCGCGAGCGTCTCCTTGCCCACCCCGGGCTCGCCCTCCAGCACGATGCCACCGGTGGCGGGTCCGGCCTGCTCGAGCAGCGCGAAGACGCGGCGGATGGCGGCGCTCTTGCCCCACGCCTCACCGAAGCGCTCGCGCGGGGAGAGGGGCCAGTGCACCTGGGTGCGCTCGGGCTCGAAGCGCAGCTCGCTGCGACCGAGCCGGATGCGGACCTTCTCGCTGAGGCGCGCCTCGATGACCTGGAGGCCCGCGAGGAAGACGCCGTTGGTGGAGCGCAGGTCGCGAAGCCGCCAGCCGCCGGGGCCGCCGGACAGCTCCATGTGGCGTCGCGAGACGGACGTGTCCGTCAGCTTGAGGTCGCAGTCATCCCCGCTGCCCACCACCACCGTCTGTCCCTCGAGCAGCACGTGGGCGCCCGCATCCGGACCTCCCACGACGGAGAGGCGCGCACGGGGAAAGCGCGCCTCCGCGTCCAGATGAATCGTCTCGGTGCTGATGGGCTCGAGGAGGGAGAGTTCGGGCATGGATGGGGAGCCGGACTACAGCTGGCCCCATTCTGCCTTGATGTGGGGCTCCCCTCCAAGCGGACAGAGCCCGAAGTCCCCACATGTGGGACCCAAAGCGGCACGCCAGGGGGCCGGGCGGCCGCTCGCGCTGGCGGCCCGCGCCCCTGCCCTGGGGGCCTCTCCGGGGTGCGCGCGCGCATCCCTAGCTTTCCTGAGGGGGGAGGAATGAGGCGCGCATGGCCTGGGTGAATGGCGCGAACGCCGGCCTGCTCGTGGACCTCTACGAGCTCACCATGGCGGACGCCTACCTGGGGGAGCGCTTCAACCCGTCCGCCACCTTCGACCTCTTCGTCCGGCGCCTGCCGCCCGAGCGCAACTTCCTCGTCGCCTGCGGGCTCGAGCAGGCGCTCGAGTACCTCGAGGGCCTGCGCTTCGGGGCGGACGCGCTCGAGGCCCTCCGCGGCCTGCGCCTCCTCTCCGACACGTTCCTGGACTACCTCGCAGGCCTCCACTTCACCGGGGAGGTGTGGGCCTTCGAGGAGGGGGACGTCGCGTTCGGCCAGGAGCCCCTCCTGCGCGTCACCGCGCCGCTCATCGAGGCGCAGGTGGTGGAGTCCTTCCTGCTCAACGTCATCACCCTCCAGACGATGGTGGCGTCCAAGGCCGCGAGGCTGGCGCTCGCGTGCGCGGGAAGGCCCTTCGTCGAGTTCGGGATGCGCCGCGCGCACGGCGCGGATGCGGCGCTGAAGGGGGCCCGGGCGGCCTTCGTGGGAGGCGCGGTGGGGACGTCGGACGTGCTGGCCGCGGCGACGTGGGGCATCCCCACCAGCGGCACCATGGCCCACTCCTTCGTGTCCGCGTTCCCCTCGGAGCTCGAGGCGTTCCGGGCCTTCGCCCGTCACTTCCGCGAGCGCTCCATCCTGCTCATCGACACCTTCGACACCGTCCAGGGCGCACACCACGCGGCGCGCGTGGCCGAGGAGCTGACCACGTCGGGCGTGGCGCTGCGCGGGGTGCGCATCGACTCGGGTGACCTCGCGGACGACACACGGCGCGTGCGCGAGGTGCTCGATGCCGCGGGGCTGAAGGACATGCTCATCTTCCTCTCGGGCGACCTGGACGAGCACCGCATCCGGGAGCTCCTGGAGGCGGGGGTGCCGGTGGACGCGTTCGGCGTGGGGACGCAGCTGGCCACCAGCGGAGACGCACCGTCACTCGGCGGTGTGTACAAGCTCTCGGAGGTGGGCGACACGCCGCGCATGAAGCTGTCCCGGGACAAGGTG
>JAKEEX010000035.1 GCA_022616315.1 Myxococcaceae bacterium | reverse complement strand
CGCGGCTACACTCCCCTTCGTGGCACGCGCCATCCTCCATGTGGACATGGACGCCTTCTACGCGTCCGTGGAGCAACGGGACGCTCCAGCCCTGCGCGGCAGGCCCGTCATCGTTGGCGGGCATCCCACGCGTGGGGTGGTGCTCGCGGCCTCCTACGAGGTGCGTCCCTTCGGGGTGCGCAGCGCCATGCCCATGCGACGCGCGGTGCAGCTCGCGCCGCACGCGGTGGTGGTGAAGCCCCGCTTCCACGCCTACGAGGAGGCGAGCGAGCAGGTCCACGCCATCCTCGAGCGCTACACGCCCCTCGTCGAGCCCCTGTCCCTGGACGAGGCGTTCCTCGACGTCACCGCGTCCCAGGGCCTCTTCGGGACGGCGGAGCAGATGGCGCGGCGCATCCGTGAGGAGATCCGCGCGGCCACCGGACTTCGCGCCTCCGCGGGCGTGGCGCCGGTGAAGTTCGCCGCGAAGATTGCCTCGGACCTCGCCAAGCCGGATGGGCTCAAGGTGGTACCGCCGGAGGACGTCGCCGGCTTCCTCGCGCCCCTTCCCGTGTCGCGCCTGTGGGGCGTGGGACCGCGCACGGAGGAGCGGCTGCGCGCGCTCGGCATCGACACCATCGGCTCGGTGGCCGCGCGCGAGCCGGGGTGGCTCGAGACTCGGCTGGGCAGCATGGGACCGCACCTGTGGGAGCTCAGCCATGGCGTGGACGAGCGCGAGGTGGTGCCGGACCGCGCGGCGAAGAGCGTGGGCGCGGAGGACACGTTCGAGGAGGACCTGGTGGGGATGGAGGCGCTCGTCCCGTCCGTGCATGCGCAGGCCTCGAGGGTCGGGCGCAGGCTGCGGCGCGCGGGCGTGCGGGCGCGCGTGGTCCAGCTCAAGCTCAAGTTCTCCGACTTCACGCTCGTCACGCGGCGCCGCACGCTCGAGGCGGCCACGGATGACGGCCAGACGCTCTACCGCGCCGCGGCGGAGCTGCTCGCACAGGCGCACGGCGGTCGTCCGGTGCGTCTCACCGGCGTGGCCGCGCAGGAGCTCGTGGACGGCCACGGCGAACAGCTCGGTCTGTTTCCTGCGCCGACGCCGAGGCACTCGAGGCTGAACGCGGCGCTGGACGCCATTGCCGAGCGGTTCGGAAGCCGCGCGGTCACGACGGCGGACGTGGCCCGGGCCGGGGACGGGAAGGACTCACCGCGTCGGCTGAGGCAGGTGGGGTGGCAGGGGGAGCGCGGCGAGGAGTGAGTGTGGAGCCCCAAGGCCCCACACTTCCCTCACCCGGTCCCTCTCCCGGGGGGAGAGGGGACGGAGTCGGGCGTGGAACCTTCCTCGCCTGCGGGACGCGGTCCACGGCCCCGTCCACTGCGGCGACGGCGACGGCGGCGAGGCCCTTCGGCGCTCTCCTTCGGCGTGGGAGCACCTCCGGCCTTCCACGCCTCCATCTCGTCGACGAACTCGCCCGTCGCCTCTGCCGTCATCTCGAAGACCTTCAGGGCGTCCTCGAAGATGGGGTGACGCCGGAAGCTGGCCTGGCTCCCCCGCCTGCGCCGCTCACCCGTGAGCGTCCGCTGCGCGCTGAGCACCATCCGGCAGCGCTCGGCAATCCTCCGCGGGAGGCGCGCCTTCTGGACGAGCTCGTCCAGGTGGTCCTCGATGACCTGCGCCACTGCCGGCGGTCCTCCCTCCGGCTCCTGCACCGGCTGCTGGCGGCTCACCGGCACGAGCAGCGCGGCCAGGAGGAGCGCGTCGTCCAGCTGCTCGCCCCGGTGCACCCGACGGTCGAGCGCCTCGGCGAACGCGCGGACCACCTGTGCTCCTTCGTGCCCCCGCTCACGCAGGTAGCTGCCGAGGGGAGGCAGAAGGACGCGCAGCGCATCCAGCGCGGCGAGGAGGTGGAGGCTGCTGCTCGCCGAGCCGCCCCGGAGCAACCGGAAGGTCTCCTCCAGGAGCCGCGCGGGCGCGCACCGCTGCAGGTCCTCGACCGCGCCCTCCATGGCCGCGTAGGTGCGGGACTCGATGTCCAGGCCCAGCTTCCCCGCGAAGCGGACCGCGCGGAGGATGCGCACCGGGTCCTCGCGCATGCGCACCTCGGGGTCGCCAATCGTGCGGATCTCCCGGCGGTCGAGGTCACGGCGCCCGCGCACGTAGTCGAGGACCCGGCCGCTCACCACGTCGTAGAAGAGGCCGTTCATCGTGAAGTCGCGGCGGCGTGCGTCCTCCTCCGCGCTCCCGAAGACGTTGTCGTCGGTGACGAGCAGGTCGTCCTGGCCCTCCTCCGCCGCCTCTGCGCCCCCATTGCCCGCCTCCTCCAGCTCGAGCGGGTTGGCGCGGAAGGTGGAGACCTCGATGATCTTCCCGCCCTTGAAGTAGACGTGGGCCAGCCGGAAGCGACGGCCGATGAGCCGGCAGTTCCGGAAGATGCCGCGCACCTGGTTGGGCGTGGCGGACGTGGCGATGTCGAAGTCCTTCGGCGTGCGCCCGAGAATCAGGTCACGCACGCACCCGCCCACGAAGTAGGCCTGGTGGCCGAACTGGTGCAGCCGGGTGACCACCTTGACCGCGTCGTAGTCGAAGCGCTCGTGGGGCAACTCTCCGTCCTCGCGGATCCGCCGCGGCGGGCGCTCCTCCTCCGCGGCGGGCGCCTCCTCGACGAGCAGCGCCTCCTCGATGAGCAGCGCCTCCTCGCCCTCCACCTCGTCTGCCGCGGCGGCCTGCTCCCTTCCGGCGGCGTCCTCCCACGCGACGAGCGCCTCGGCCTCCGCCTCCTCCTCTTCCTCCTCCTCGGCGTGCTCGACCGCGGCCACGTCCTCCGGGCTCGCCTCCACCCAGGGCGTCACGTCCGCCGTGGGGGCCTCCTGCGGCGTCGGCGCAGGGGTCTCCACCGCGGCCTCGGCGGGGATGGGCTCCTCGGTTCGTCCGTTCGGGGATGGGGTGGGCTCGGGAACGAGCACCGGGGTGTCTGCCATGGAAGAAATAGGTGTCTCGGTTGGCGCACCGCGTGGGGCGTGCCTCAAGAGCCGCGTCTATACCCTAAACCGCCCGGAAGGGGGGGAGTCATGGGCCTCCCCGTCCGTCGTGCGGAGGGGCTGACAGGCCCCCGTGGGCCCGGGTCCCCCCCCTCCCGCACGCACGGTGTGGAGCCGGGCGTAGGCCCGGAGGTCAGCCGGGCGGACGGCGGCTCTTGTGGGTCCGCGGGCGCGCATCGTCGATGAGCGCCACGTAGTCCACCGCCGTGGCCCGTGGCGGTGGGGGATTGGTGCCGAGCGAGGCCAGCCGCCGCGAGAAGGCGGCCACGATGTCCGGCACGGGGCGCAGGGCGTTGGCCAGCTGGTGGGGTCCCTGCATCGCCTCCACCAGCGACTCGGCCACCTGCTCGAGCGGGAGCCCGCGGCGCATCAGGTCCTGGAGCGAGTTGCTCAGCGTGAAGAGGTTGTGCACACCCGCCTGCACCATCTCTCCCGCCACCCTCAGCACCTGCGGCGCGGTGAGCATGCCGTCCGCCATCAGCACGAGGGAGGCCTGGAAGTAGTTGAAGATGGGGACCACCCGCGGCCCGTAGCGCGTGAAGTACGCGGGCGGCGTCAGCCGGTCCAGGTGGATGAAGATGCGGCGCACCGGGTCCGCGGTGGGGAGCGTCTTCCACGCGGCGAGGATGCGCGCCCTCTCGTCCGCGTAGACCTCGGCCGCGTCCAGCACGCGCAGGAGGATGCGCTCGTCCACCCGCCCCGCCACCATGTCCGCATAGAGCGAGTAGATGAAGGCGTCCGCCTCCGCGTCGTCCCCGAAGAGGACCTCCTCGGCGTCCGTGGGCACGCGTCCGCGGCTCTCGAGCAGCGCCGGCAGCTTGTAGCCCACCTGTCCACGCAGGGCCCGGAAGCGCCCGCGCAGCAGGTTGCTGACGTTGTCCTTGAGCACGAGCTCGTCGAACGCGATGCCGTCCAGCTTCAGCTTCTCCTCCAGCACGGAGCGCATCTGCCGCGGGCTGCCCGAGATGATGCACAGGCGGCTGTCCCCGTGCGCGCCCAGCTCGCGGATGAGCGCCGGAGCGCCCGGCACGGACACCTTCTCGTGGGCCTTCTGGAGCGCGGTCCGCACCAGCTGACGGAGCGTGTCGAACTCCGTGCGCAGGTACGTCTTGTCCAGGTCCCAGCGGTAGATGCGCCGTGGCGGCGGCGGGTCGATGCGGTCGAGAAGTGGCACGTCAGGTGAGGTTCTCGCGGATGGCCCGGCCGAGGTCGTGCGCCACCGACTTGGCGGCCACCTTGCCGGCGTTGGCGATGGCACCGGCCCTCGAGCGACCATGCGCCTTGATGAAGATGCGGTCGAACCCGAGGATGGGCGCGCCACCGTATTGCTCCCAGTCCGTGACGTCCTTCAGCCGCTGGATGCCGCTCGAGAGCATGGCCATGCCGGCGCGCCAGCGGAGCTTCTCCTTGTACGCGTAGGTGGCGAGCTCCACCACCGTTTCCTGGACCCCTTCGAGCATCTTCAGGCAAACGTTGCCGACGAAACCGTCGCACACCACCACGTCCGCGGTGCCCTTCGGGATGTCCACCCCCTCCACGTTGCCCACGAAGCGGACCTTCGGCAGGGAGGCCAGACGCTGGTGCGCCTCCACCACCCGCGGGGGTCCCTTCTGGGCCTCGGTGCCGTTGGAGAGCAGCGCGACGGAGGGGTTCGTGTTCTTGCTGATGATGCGCGCGTAGGCGCTCCCCATCACCGCGAACGCCACCAGGTCCTCCGCGGTCGCCTCCACCGTGGCGCCCACGTCGAGGATGAGGCTGAAGGGGTCCTCCTTCTGTCCGTGCAGTCGCCGGGTGGGGTAGACGGAGGCGAGCGCGGCGCGGCGCACGCCCGGGATGAGCTCGAAGGTGCGCGCGCACGCGAGCACCCCGGCGCCGGTGCTGCCCGCGGACACCACCGCGTCCGCCTCCCCAGAGGCCACGAGCCCTGCCGCCACCAGCACGGAGGCGCCCGGCTTGCGCTTGAGCGCGTCCGCCGGCTTCTCGTCCATGCCCACCGCGTCCGGCGCGTGGTGCACGGCGATGCGCTCGCCGCTGTGCCGCGTCTCCGCGAGGGCCTCGTCGATGACCGCCCGGTCGCCCACCAGCAGGGCGTGGATGTGCGGAGCCTCCAGGGACAGCTGGGCCGCACCACGCACGACCTCTGCCGGGCCGTGGTCCGACCCCATCACATCGAAGGCTACGACGATTGGCCTCGCCATGGAGGCCCCCATCTTAGGTGCGCGCGGGGCGTTCGGTCACCCGGACCCTCGCGCGCAGGAGCAGCGCCACCCCCAGCCCTGCGAGGAGCATGGACGCGGCGACTCGGTACGGGGCCGCGACGCCGGAGAGCCCGAAGAGCGCGCCACCGAGCGCGGGTCCCACGATGCGCCCGAGCGAGCCCATGGCCTGGTACGTCCCGAGCGTCTCTCCCTGCCTCCGCGGTGGCGAGTGGACGGACACGAGCGCGGAGAGGGACGGGTTGTGCAGTGACGAGCCTACCGCGAGGAGCGCCATGGGCGCGAAGAGCCACCCGTAGCTCGGCATGAGGGGAATCAGCAGGAGCGCGGTGCCGGTGAGCGCCACGCCCGCCACCACGAGGTTGGGCTCGCCGAAGCGGCGCTTGAGCCGCCCGATGAGTCCCCCCTGGATGACTGCGGACACGACGCCCACCGTGGCGAAGAGCAGCCCGGAGCGCAAGGAGACGTCCCGGAGCAACGCCGGGTCCACGCGGGCCGGCATCCCGAGGAGACCTCCTTCGAGCATCAGCGCGCCGGCCACGCCGTGCAGCGTCAGCAGCAGCAGCGAGAAGGTGCCCTCCATCTGCGCGAAGGCCGTGGTGAAGAGGAAGAAGAGCAGCAGGCAGAGGCCCACCACGGGGAGCCGGAACGCCGCCCAGCCCGCGCCGCGCACGGGCAGGCTCTCCACGGCGGCGTGGGGCTTGCGCGTCTCCGGGAGGAAGAGGAACGTGGCCACCCAGTTGATGAGCGCGAGGGAGCCCGTGACGAGGCCGATGGCGAGGTTGCCTCCCCACGCTCCGAGGAGACCCCCGACGGCGGGCCCGAGGATGAAGCCCAGCCCGAAGGCCGCGCCCACGATGCCCATCCCCCGGGCGCGCTCCTCCGGCCCCGTGACGTCCGCCACGTAGGCCTGTGCGGTGGCGATGTTGCCCCCCGACATCCCGTCCACCACCCGCGCCAGGAAGAGCATGGGCAGCGAGTGCGCGAACGCGAAGAGCAGGTAGCCCGCGACGCTGCCCGCGATGCTCAGGAGCAGCACGGGCCGCCGCCCCACCCGGTCCGAGAGCCTCCCTAAGAGCGGGGCGGCCAGGAACTGCATCACCGAGTAGGTGGAGACCAGCAGCCCCACCTCCAGCGGCGAGGCCTGGAACTCCACCGCGTACAGGCCCAGCTGCGGGATGAGGATCCCGAAGGAGAGCAGGTCGAGGAGGACGATCCCGAAGATGACCCCGAGCCGCCCGCGCATGGACGCTCGCTACAAGGTGCCCGCGGTCTTCACCGTCCGGTTGGCCTTGTCGCGGTCCACGCAGCCCTTGGTCATCGTGTACTGGTAGGTGCCCAGCTCGTCGCGCCAGTACTCGCCCTCGTAGGGCCAGTACAGCTCGTCGTCGTCCACGGCCACCGAGTAGCGGTAGTTCTTGAGGATGGTGGTGCGGCCGCCCTCCTTGAGCTGCTCCTCGAGGAACTCCTTCTCCTTGGTCGTGGTCTCGAACTTGATGCGCTCACCATTGGCGAGCAGCTGCTTCAGCTCGACCATCTCGCGCTGCAGCTTGCCCTTGGCCATGATGCCGGCCTTGTCCACGAGCGACGTGCGCTGCACCTTCAGGTCGTCGATGAGCCGCTTGCTCAGCTCCGAGTACTTGAACGTGTCCGCCTTCTCCCCGAAGTGGTCCACCTCGGACTCGAGCTCGAGGATGGAGTCGTTCACCTTCTTGAGGTCCTGGTCCGTCAGCGCCAGGCGCAGGATGCGCTCGAGGATGATGTCCGTGCGGCTGCGCTGCGTCGTCGCGCGGTTCTTCTTCTGCACGTCCGCCAGCACGCCGTAGTACTGGGCCGCGTCCAGGGGCTTGGCGCTGAGCATCTCGAGCTCGTCGTGCACCGGCTGGTAGAAGCGCTCGAACTCGTTGACGATGCGGATGGCCTCCGGGTAGCGGCAGTTCTCGTAGTAGATGACCGCCTTCAGGATGAGCGACTCGGGGAAGTACTCCTCCCGGAAGAAGGGGCTCGAGAGCGTGATGAGGTTTCCGAGCGCCTGCTCGTGCTGCCCCACGCGGTAGTCGGCCCAGCTCGCCTCGAAGAGCGACTCCAGCCACTGCGGCGCGCCGCGCTCCATCTTCTTGTAATAGAAGAGCGCGTAGCGGTTCTGCCGGTGGCCGTAGTGCGTGCGGGCCAGCTGCATGAACGCCAGCTCCCGCAGCGACTGGTCCGCCTTGGACGGGCGCACGTTCGGCCCGCCGTTCGCGCGGGTGAGCCGGACGACCTCCTTCATGGACTCCACCGAGGCCTGGAAGGCGGCCTGGCTCGCCGCGCCCCGCGCCTCCCCCACCTCACCGTCGCGGAAGTGCGCGAGGCCCTCCATGTACTTGGCACGCGCGAAGAAGGGGTCCGTCCGGGGGATGAGCAGCGCGACCTTCTTCACCTCCTCGAAGCTCCTGTCCGCCTCGGCCTTCTGCCCCACCTGGTCCAGCGCGCGGCCACGCACGAAGTGGTAGCGCGCGAGGAGGTAGCGGAACTCGTTCCGGTACTTCTCGGGGAAGTCGTGGTTCGCGTACTTGGCGATCTCGTCGAGGATGACGGTCTCGCTCGTCGTCTTGCGGCTGATGAAGAAGAGCCACTCGAGCGAGCTCTTGAAGAACTTGGTGGCGGGGCCGCGCGCGAGCACCCGGGAGAACTCGCCGAGCGACGCGTGGTACAGCTCCATCCGGTACAGGGACTTGGCGATGAGGAACTGGGCCTCGGGGTGCAGGCCGAGCAGCTTGCGGTCGTTGAGGATCTCCTGACCCGCCATCGCCGCCTGCTCGTACTGCTGGTTCTTGAAGAGCCCGAGCGCAATCTCCATCCGCTGCCGGTCGGCGGTGGTCGTGGAGACATCGAGCGCATCGAAGTTCATCCCGCTCTGCGCCGTGGCCGGTTTGGCAGCCGGAGCGGGCGGCGGGGGCATCGCGGGGAGGGATGCGGGCGCTGCCGCGGGCGTGGACGCCGGGGCGGAGGACGCGGCTTCGGACGTCTCGTCGTCCGCGTCGGCCTCCACGGGCTCGGCGGCCACGGGCGGCTTCTTCGCGCGGGTGCGCTTGGTGGTGCGCTTCTTGGTGGAGCGCTTGGTCTTCTTGGACTTGACCGTCTCGCCGGAGAGGTCCAGACCCTCGAACTGGGCGTGCGCCGTCACGGGCGCGGCCACGGCGAGGGCAACGGCAACGAGCAGTG
>JAKEEX010000321.1 GCA_022616315.1 Myxococcaceae bacterium | reverse complement strand
TCCGCAACCCCGGGGACACGCGTGACTGGAGCGCCTCTCCCGGCGCGGCCGGCGCGCGGCGCGGCACGGGCGACCGCTTCGTGCTCAAGTTCGTGAAGCCCTGAGCCGATTTCCATCGCCGCGCTGTAGCCGGGCCGGGGCGGGCCGGAGGGGTGGCAGCACCACGCCACCGCCAGGTCGCACGCCCGGCGACAAGGCAGGCGTCTGGAGAGGGTGCCGTCCCGGAAACCTCGTGTTGCGGCTCCTTCAGGTTGTGGCGGCTCCGCGTCCTCTTTACGTCTACGCGCCACAAACCCGGGGACCGGTGCTCCACGCCAGTCCCCCCAATGGAGTCGCACCCAATGAACCTGAAGAGCCTGCTTGCCGTTGCCGCGCTGTCCGTCCCCTCGCTCGCCTCCGCGGCCGGCTACGAAGTCGACACCGCGCACTCGAGCGCCGGCTTCACCGTCAAGCACATGATGGTGTCCAACGTGAAGGGTGAGTTCGCCATTCGCTCGGCCACCCTGACGCTGGACGAGAAGGACCCGAAGAAGTCCGTGGTGGAGGCCACCCTCGACGCCGCCTCCGTCGACACCGGCAACGAGAAGCGCGACGCGCACCTGAAGTCCGCGGACTTCTTCGACACGGCGAAGTTCCCCACCATCGCCTTCAAGTCCACCGAGGTGAAGAAGGTGGGCAAGGGCAAGTTCCAGGTGAAGGGTGACCTCACCATGCACGGCGTCACCAAGGCGGTGGTGCTGGCCGTGGAGTCCGCGGACACCGAGGTGAAGGACCCCTGGGGCAACACCAAGCGCGGCGCGGTGGCCACCACCACCATCAACCGCAAGGACTTCGGCCTCACCTACAACGCGGCCCTCGAGTCCGGCGGCGTGGTGGTGGGCGAGGATGTGCGGGTGACGCTCGAGCTCGAGCTCAACAGGAAGCCCGAGCAGTCCGCCTCCGCGAAGTAGTCAGCGCTCCGCCACCGGCTGGTGGCTCACCACGCGCTCGGCCTGCTTGCCCACGAGCTCGGTGTAGTGGTCATAGCGGGCCATGTAGCTGGCCAGGCCCGCGGAGGCCGAGCGCAGCTCGATGATGAACCCCTGCAGCTCCGCCTGCGGGATGAAGGCGCTGAGCACGTCCCAGCCGGGAAGCTCCGGGTGCGCATCGAAGCCCAGAATCTGTCCTCGCCGCCCGGTGACGAGCCGCTGGGCGCGCGAGGTGGCCTCGCGCGGGACGTGGATGTCCATGCGCAGGATGGGCTCGAGCAGCACGGGCTCGAGCTTGGGCAGCACCTCCGCCATGGCCAGCCGTCCCGCGGTGCGGAAGGCCTGGTCCGAGCTGTCCACCGAGTGGTAGGTGCCGCCGGTGAGGGTGACGGCCACGTCCACCACGGGGAAGCCGAGGGGGCCGCGGCGCAGGCCCTCCTTCACGCCCTCCTCCACCGCGGGGACGTATTGCTTGGGCACGGCCCCACCCACCACGGCCGAGGTGAACGTGAAGCCCTCCCCGCGCGGCAGCGGGCCCACGTCCACCACCACGTCGCCGAACTGGCCGTGGCCACCGGACTGGCGCTTGAAGCGCGCATGGTGGGAGGACTTGTGCCGGATGGTCTCCCGGTAGGGGACGGGCGGCGGGCGCGTCACCACCGGGACGCGCATGCGCGAGCGGAGGCGCTCCAGCGCCTCGCGTAGGTGCATCTCGCCCTGCCCCCCGAGCAGCAGCATCTGCGTGTCCGCCTCCTGGTCCACCGAGAGGCCGGGGTCCTCCTCCGTCAGGCGCGTCAGCGCCACCGGCAGCTTCACGTCGTCCGAGCGCTTCTCGGCGGTGACGGCCACCTGGTGCACGGGAGGCGGCGCGTGCGGCCAGTCCGTGGGGTGGATCACGTGCTCGAGGTCCGCCAGGTCCCCCGTGCGCACCGCCTCGAGCCTCCCTAAGGCCACCACCTCTCCCGCGCGCGCCGACTCGGCGGGCGTCTGCCGGGTGCCGTGAATCCGGAACATCCCGTTGATGCGTCCCCCCGCGAGCGTGCCGCCGTCCGCCACCTCGCCGCGCCACACGCGCACCCAGGAGAACTTGCCCGTGTGGGGCAGGTGCTGCGTCTTGAAGGACTGCACCAGCGGCGTGCCGTCCGCCGCGAGCCCGAGGCGCGCCCGCGTCTCCTCCACCGGAGGCACCTCGTGGCGCAGGCCCTTGAGGAGACGCTGGAGCCCGAGCCCCCGCTCCGCCGAGCCGATGAAGACCGGCACCAGCCGGTCCTCGCGCATGGCGCGCTCGAGCTGCGCGTAGAGGGCCTCCGGCGCAGGCACCACGTCCTCGAGGAGCTGCTCGAGGAGCGCGTCGTCCAGGTCCGCGAGCCGCTCGAGGAGCTGTCTGCGCGCGGCCTCCTCGCGCGGGCGCTCCGTCTCGGGGAGGGAGATGAGCGCGGGCTTGCCGTCCTTGCCCTCGCCCCACGCGCGCTCGCTCACGAGGTCCACCACCCCCACCACCTGCCCACCCTCGCGCAGCGGTATCTCGCGCATCACCAGCGGCCGGGAGGAGACGCCCTGCAGCGACTCGAGCAGCTCGCGCACCGACGTCACGCTGGCGTCCAGCGCGTTGACGAAGAGCAGGTGGGGGATGCGTCGCGCGTCCAGGAAGGTGAAGAGGGGCGCCAGCGCCGCGGCGCGCTCGGGCGCGGGGTCGCACACCACGAGGGCGGCGTCGCACACCATGAGGGCGTGGCGCGCGTCCTGGGAGAACTCCGTGGCGCCCGGACAGTCGATGAACGTCCAGTGCTCGCCGAGGAAGTCGGCGCCGGCCACGGACATCTCGAACGTCATGCCGTGTCCGCCCTCCGCGGCGCCCCCTCCCGAGGCACGCATGCTCTCCGCTTTGGTGAAGCGGAGCAGGGAGTCGAGCAGCGTGGACTTGCCCACGCCCTGGGGCCCCACGAGGGCGACCACACGCGGCGATGCGGGATGCTTCATCGGCTCGCCCTCCTGTTGGCTGGCACTCGCCTTGGGGGAAAGTGGGGCCCGTCCGGGAGCGCGTGAAGAGTCGTACCCCAGCGCGCCGAGGGCCTCTCTCCCCGGTCGCCACGGTCTGTCGGCTGGCCGACGGGCGCACCATGAAGGGGGGCTGCACGGGCGCGCAGGGGGCCCTTGGAGGGACGTGCCTCAGCGCTCCAGCAGCTCCACCTCGACGCGCCGGTTCTTCGCACGGCCCGTCGCGGTGTCGTTGGTGGCCACGGGGTCTTCGGCGCCCAGCCCGCTCGTCTCCACGCGGTTGGCGGCGATGCCCTCCTTCACCAGCGCGTCACGCACCGTGTTGGCGCGCTCCTCGGAGAGCGCCTTGTTGACCTCCGGGCTCCCCGTGTCGTCCGTGTAGCCCTCGAGGCGGATGCGCGCGTTGGGGTTATCCTTCAGCACGGCGCCCAGTTGGTCCACCGCCGCCTCGCCCCGCGCGGTCAGCGCCGCGGAGCCGCTGCGGAACTGCGCACCCTCGAGGATGAACTCCTCTCCGGTGCCCGCACGCTCGAACGCGCCACGCAGCCCCTCCTCGTCGGTGATGCGTGGCTTCTCCGGCACTGCGGGTCCTGCGCCACCCACGCCCTCCTCCACGGGCAGCGGCTGGGCCTGGGGCGGCGGAGGTGCGGCGGGGACGCGGGCGGTCGGCGGCTGCACGCGCGGAGCAGACTGCACGGCCGCCTGGGGCCGACGCTCCGGCTCCCGGCGCGCGCGGGTCAGCCAGTACCCGCCGGCGATCACCAGCGCCCCCAGCGCCAGCGGCCAGACCCAGTTGGCGCGCCGGTGGGGCGTCGGGGGCGGCGGGGCCCTCGGCGGAATCACTTCGCGCTCGCGCACCACCTCGGCTGCAGCCGGTCGCGCACCGAAGCCGATGAGCGAGCCGAGCCCCGCGGGAAGCGCCGCGCCGATGAACGAGCGCTGACCGTCCAGCAACCGCATGAGGCTGCCGGAATTGAGGCCGCCGCTGCGCACCTGGCGCCCGAGCAGGCCCATCACCACCGGAGCGACCACGGCGAGCAGCTTCGCCGAGGAGCCGGCATTGCGGAACCCGCCGAGCCGCGTGACGGTGTCCGCCACTCCGGAGAGCTTGTTTCCGAAGAGCCCGCTCACGAGGCCCCGTCCACGCTCCGCCTCCGCGCTCAGTCCACCGACGTGGCTGGCCTCGTCTCCCAGCACCGGTGCGTCCGCCCGTGTGTAGCCATCCGCGTTGAGCTGCGTGAGGAGGCGCTGGGCACCTGCTTCGGTGGAGCCCTGCTCGGTCAGCCCTGCGGAGACCGCGGAGATGGCACCGGGAAGGGCGTTCCGGACGGAGGTGGGGTCCTCGCCGAGCTCGTTGCCGATGCGCTGGTTGAGGTCATTCGAGAACTGCGACTTCACTGCATCGATGAGGTTGAAGGCCATGGACTCCTCCACCGTCCGGCGGATGGTGCGCTCCGGACGCACGGCCGCCCGCCGCTTCCCGCACGTCCGACGCTCGGGGCTGTCACGCCATCGATAGGGACTGCGTCCACCGCTGCACAGACCTCACCGCGCAGCCCGGGCAGGGCTCCTTCGTCGGCCTGCTCTTAGAGGTCGTGCTCGAAGCCGCGACTCCCAGCGCGCTGCCGAGTGCAGAGAGCGGCATTCCGAATGTCGGCCCCTCGGCCGCGGAGCAGCGCGGACGCTGAAGCCGAAGCCCACCGGCGTGGCGAGCGACGTCTCCCTCCCGCACTCTGCCGGACAATGTCGCCACGCCTAGCTTTGGCTCGAACCGCGAGCAAGAAGGAGGTCGTGGGATGTTTGCCCCCGAATCCGTACGACAAGGGATGACGGTCTACAGCAACGACGGCGAGAAGCTCGGCAAGATCATCGCCTCCGGCGCCGACAACTTCCAGATCGAGAAGGGCTTCTTCTTCCCCAAGGACTACATCGCCCGCTACGACGACATCCGCGAGGTCGCGGGTGGCAAGGTCTACCTGTCCCGCGACGCTGCCGCGCTGCGCGCAGGGGTAGCCGAGGCCGCCGTACCCAGGGTCGGCGGCGAGGCCGAGTGGGGCTTCCGGGAGGAGAGCGTCCAGATGCCGCTCTACCGGGAGGAGCTGGAGGTCCGTAAGCGCTCGGTGGTGACGGGTGACGTCGCCGCGCACAAGAAGGTTGTGACGGAGACCAGGACGGTGGACGTGCCGCTGCGCCGCGAGGTGGTGCACGTGGAGCACATCCCGGCAGAGCGCGTGGAAGGCGTCCGTGCCGACTACGAGCCCTTCAGGGACGAGACCATCTCTCTCACGCTGCACAAGGAAGAGGTGGACGTGGTGAAGCGTCCCGTGCTGGCCGAGCAGGTACGTCTGCGCAGGACGCCCGTCGAGACGGAGCGCCGCGTGGCGGACACCATCCGGCACGAAGAGGTGGAGCTCCTCACCCACGG
>JAKEEX010000034.1 GCA_022616315.1 Myxococcaceae bacterium | reverse complement strand
GGTGGGGTTCCAGGGAGACGGTGTTGCCTATGGCTACCGCACCTACAGGTTGAGCGACGTGCGGATTCCGGAGGTGGAGAACACGCTGCTCGCGCTGGATGGCCTGTCCTTCTCGGTCGCGGGCGGGAATGGAGAGGCGAGCCTCCTCGCGTGGACCAACCCCCAGGTGACCGAGAGGCCGGGCGCCGTGAAGATTCCCGGGGGGAGTCAGCAGCTCTTCCTGAGGGATCTGTTCATCACGAAGGACCTCGCGGAGCTCCACTCGCTGCGGCTCGCGCTCGAAAGCCTCCCGCGGGCCCGTCTCAACATCGCGGTGCAGGAGCAGGGCGGTGCACCGGTGGAGGGAGCTTGGATCTCCGTGATCTCTCCCGCGGATGGGCGGATCCTCACGGTGGCCGTGACGGACGGTCTGGGTGCGGGACGGGTGGACCTGGAGCCCAGGGGCTATCGGCTCGTTGCGCGGGTGCCCGGGCAAGGCCGCGAGGCTTCGAGGGACGTGGACGTGGCGTCGAGCGGGGCGCAGGCGGTGACGCTCACGTTGCCAGCGCAATGAGGGGGGCTCGCGGGAGGCTCGGGATTCTCCACAGCCCCCTCACCCTGTCCCTCTCCCAGGGGGAGAGGGGAGCTTACGGACCGAACTGCTTGAAGGTCTCGCGGGCGATGACGAGCCGCTGGATCTCGCTCGTTCCCTCGTAGATCTGCTGCACGCGCGCGTCGCGGTAGTAGCGCTCCACGGGGAACTCGTCGATGTAGCCGTAGCCGCCGTGGATCTGGATGGCGCGGTCGCACACGCGCTGGCTCATCTCGCTGGCGAAGAGCTTCGCCATGGAGGCCTCGCGGCTGAAGGGACGCTTCTCCTCCTTCATCTGCGCGGCCCGAAGCACTAGCAGCTCCGCGGCCGAGAGCTCGGTCTGCATGTCCGCCAGGTACTGCTTGATGCCGCCAAACTCCGCGATGGGCTGCCCGAAGGCCTCGCGCTCCTTCGCGTAACGAACGGAGGCCTCCAGCGCCGCCCGCGCCACGCCGCACGCCTGCGAGCCGATGCCGATGCGCCCCCCGTCCAGCGCGATCATCGCGAGCTTGAAGCCCTCGCCCTCGTGGCCCAGGAGGTTCTCCGCGGGGATGACGCAGTCCTCGAAGGTGAGCGCGACGGTGTTGCTGCCGCGCAGACCCATCTTGTCCTCGTGCCGGCCCACGTGCAGGCCCTCGGTGCCCCCCTCGACGATGAAGCACGAGAGACCGCGGCTGCCGGCGTCCATTGCCCCGGTCCGCGCCCACACCACCATCACGCCCGCGTGGGCCCCCGAGGTGATCCACTGCTTGGAGCCGTTGAGCACCCAGCTGTCGCCACGCTTCACCGCCGTGGTGCGCAGGGCCGCCGGATCGGACCCGGCCTGAGGCTCGGAGAGTGCGAACGCACCCGCCACCGCCTCCCCGGACGTGAGCCGCGTCACGTACTTCTGCTTCTGCGCCTCGGTGCCGAAGCGCGAGATGAGCTCGCCGCACATGTTGGTGACCGCCATGGCCACCGCCGTGGACGCGCAGGCCCCGGACACCTCCATCATCGCCAGTGCGTAGGCGACGACGCCGGCCTCCGCCCCACCGTAGGCCGCAGGGAGGTTCACGCCCATCAGCCCGAGCTGCGCCATCTCCTGGAGCAGGTCCTTCGGGAACAGCTCCTCCCGGTCGTGCTGGCGGGCACGCGGCGCGATCTTCTCCCGCGCGTAGGTGCGCGCGGTGTCGCGGATGAGCCTCTGCGTCTCGGTGAGCTCGAGGTTCACGGCGCTTGTCTCACCCCTTCAGCACGTTGGCGGAGATGACGATGCGCTGGATCTCGCTCGTGCCCTCGTAGATCTCGGTGATGCGCGCGTCGCGGACGTGGCGCTCGACGTCCATCTCCTTGCTGTAGCCCATGCCGCCGTGCACCTGCAGCGCCTTGTTGGCCACGCGGCTCGCCATCTCCGAGCAGTAGAGCTTGGCCATGGCGCTCTCCATGCTGTGGCGGACGCCCTTGTCCTTGAGCAGCGCGGCCTGCCACAGGAGGAGGCGGCCCGCCTCGATCTCCGTGGCCATGTCCGCGATCATGAACTGGATGGCCTGGTGCTCGCGGATGGGCTTGCCGAAGGACTGCCGCTCTCCCGAGTAGCGCACCGCCTCCTCGAACGCCGCGCGCGCGATGCCGAGCGCCTGCGCCGCGATGCCGATGCGGCCTCCGTCCAGAGTGCCCATGGCGATCTTGAAGCCGTCCCCTTCCTTGCCGAGGAGGTTCTTCGCGGGGATGCGCATGTCCTCGAAGTACATGGAGCAGGAGTGGGCGGCGCTGATGCCCATCTTCTTGTCCGGCTCGCCGCGGATGAAGCCCGGGGTGTTCGTGGGCACGAGGAAGGCGCTGATGCCCTTGTTGCCCCTGGCCTTGTCCGTCATGGCGAACAGCACGATGGCGTCCGCCTTGGGGCCGTTGGTGATCCAGTTCTTGCTGCCGTTGATGACGTACTCGTCACCCTTGCGGACGGCGGTGGTCTTCTGGGCCGCCGCGTCGCTCCCCGCCTCCGGCTCCGTGAGGCCGAAGCAGCCGAGCTTCTCGCCGCGCGCGAAGGGGGCGAGGAACTCACGCTTCTGCTCCTCGTTGCCGAACTTCATGACCGGGTCGCAGTAGAGCGAGTTGTTCACGCTCATGATGACGCCGGTGGAGGCGCAGCCGCGGGAGATCTCCTCCATGGCCACGGCGTAGCAGACGTTGTCCAGCCCCGCCCCGCCCTCGGACTCCGGCACCGCCACGCCCATGAGGCCGAGCTCCGCGAGCTGCTTCACCGCCTGGGTGGGGAACTCGTGGTGCTCGTCCCACCTGCGCGCGTTGGGGGTGAGCTCGCGCGCGGCGAACTCGCGGGTCATGCGCTGGATCTCGCGCTGGACGTCGGTCAGCTCGAAGTTCATGGAGTGCTCTAGCCGTTCGGCCTTGAGGCCGGATTGAGGGTTACCTACCAGTGAAGGTGGCGGCGCGCTTCTCGAGGAAGGCCTTCATGCCCTCCCGCTGGTCCTCCGAGCCGAAGAGCGCCGCGAAGGTCTGCTGCTCCAGCACGTTTCCAGCGCGCAGGTCCGCGTCCGCGCCGTACTCGATGGCGCGCTTGGCCTGGGCGATGGCCAGGGGGCCGTTCTTGAGCAGCTTCCCCGCCACCGCCTTGCAGTGCGCCATCAGCTGGTCCGCAGGCACCACGTCGAGGACGAGCCCGATCTCCTTCGCCTTCGCCGCGTCCAGGCGCTCGCCGGTGAAGACGAGCTCCTTGGCGCGCATCTTCCCCACCACGCGGGTGAGGCGCTGGGTGCCGCCGAAGCCGGGGATGACGCCGAGCCCCACCTCGGGAAGGCCCATCTTGGCCTTCTCGGAGGCGTAGACGAGGTCGCACGCCAGGGCGAGCTCGAGGCCCCCCCCGAGCGCGAAGCCGTTCATTGCCGCGATGGTGGGGCACGCCAGGGACTCGAGCGTCGCGAAGACGCGATGTCCCAGTGCGCCGAACTCGCGCGCCTGCGTGCCACTCATGGCGACCATCTCGGCGATGTCCGCGCCGGCCACGAAGGCCTTGTCCCCGCCGCCCGTGACAATGAGTGCGCGGGTGTCCGCGGGGAGCTCGGCCAGAGCCCGTTCCACCTCGCGGAGCGTCGCGGTGTTGAGCGCGTTGAGCGCCTTCGGACGGTCGATGGTGAGGGTGACGACGCCGCCCTCGGACTCGATGCGGATGTTCTCGAATGCCATGGCGCCAGCCCTCGCTTCAGTAGGTGTAGAAACCGCGGCCGCTCTTCTTGCCGTACCAGCCGGCGTCCACGTACTGCCGGAGCAGCGGGCAGGGGCGGTACTTGTCGTCCCCGAGGCCCTTGTGGAGCACCTCGGCGATGTACAGGACCGTGTCCAGGCCGATGAAGTCCGCAAGCGTCAGCGGGCCCATGGGCTGGTTGGTGCCGAGCTTCATCGCCGTGTCGATGTCCTCCGCCGTCCCCAGGCCCTCCATGAGCGCGTAGGCCGCCTCGTTGATCATGGGGATGAGGATGCGGTTGACGATGAAGCCGGGGTAGTCCCTGGAGACCACCGTCGTCTTGCCCATCTTCGCGGCGAGTGCGCGCGTCGTCTCGTACGTGGCGTCCGAGGTGGCGATGCCGCGGATGAGCTCCACCAGCTGCATGATGGGCACCGGGTTCATGAAGTGCATTCCGATGACCGACTCGGGGCGCTTCGTCACCGCGGCGATGCGGGTGATGGGGATGGAGGAGGTGTTGGTGGCGAGCACGCCGCCCGGGCGGACCACGCCGTCCAGGTCCTTGAAGATGCGCTTCTTCAGCTCCTCGTTCTCCGTGGCGGCCTCGATGGCCATGTCCA
The DNA here is from genome assembly GCA_022616315.1 of Myxococcaceae bacterium. Taxonomy (GTDB): domain Bacteria; phylum Myxococcota; class Myxococcia; order Myxococcales; family Myxococcaceae; genus JAKEEX01. The sequence goes on along the minus strand of JAKEEX010000034.1, from coordinate 22,431 downwards.
CGTCCTTCAGCTCGGACATGCGGGGCGTGGTGCGGAGCTTCGCGAGCGCGGCCTTGCGCGCGCCGTCGTCCAGCTTGCCCTTCTCGACGAGCTTGGCGAGGCCCTTCTCGATGCTGGCGGCGCCCTTCTTCAGGCCCTCCTCGGACACGTCCACCAGCGTCACCTGGAGTCCGGCCTGCAGGGCGACCTGCGCGATGCCGGCACCCATCTGCCCCGCACCCACCACCACGACGTGCTCGACCGTCATTTGAGCCTGCTCCCGCTCGAGAAGTTCGGTGGCCGCGTCTACACCCCGACCGGGGGACGGTCAACGACCGGGCGGTAGGCGAGCAGGCACGTGGACCCGCAAGGATGCGGCACCCGCCTCCGTCACCTCGAGTGAGAGGCGCTGGACCGGGTAGGGCTGGCCCTCCGCATCCTCGAGGAAGACGAGCACGGGGTGCTGCCCCTCCGGGAGCCGCACCGAGAGCTTCACCTCGGGTGGGGGCGCGCCCTGGAAGAAGCGCTGCGTCCGCTGCGTCACCTCACCCCCGGGCGTGGTGAACTGGGCCTCCATGCTGCGCACCTGCGCGGCCCCGGGCCCCGAGAGCGACACGAAGAGCTCGCGCTCGTGCGGCGCGCTCCCGCTGCGCCATAGCCAGAGCCCCGCGATCAGCACGAGGAGGAATGGAAGCCGTCCCAGGATCGGGTGACGGCGAAGCCGCTGCCAGCGTGACTCGGTCTCCACGGACGTGGCCCTACTCCTTCTTGCCGGAGCGCCGCTCGGGGCGCGCCTTCAGGTCGGACACGACCACGCGCCGGGTGGCTGCGTCCGGGCTCGCGCCGTCCTTCGGGGGGACGAGCCGGACCTCGGCCTTGATCTCCACCGTCATCCCCGAGAGCAGCTTGAGGAACTCCTCGCGCAGCGTGTCGGACTGGAGGAAGCGGCGGATCTCCTCGGAGGCGATGCGGCCCACCTCGTCCTTGGTCTTCTCCGCCTGCGCCAGGAGGTGGCCCAGCGCCTCCTTGGGGAGCTTGAGCTGCCCGGCGAGGTTGCGGATGCCCTCCTCGGTCATGAAGAAGGCGCCCAGCCCCGCGACCGCCATCTTCCGCACGAACTCGGGGACGCGCACGCGCGGCTCGCCCTGTGGAGCCTCGTCGTCCAGTGAATCCTGCAGGTCGTCGTCGTAGACCGGGCTCATGGTCCCTTCAGTGTGCCCGAGCCTGCTGCACGACGGGCAGCCGGACACGCATGTTCTCCGTGGAGATTCGGCCGGCAACAGCGCGCGCCACCTCCATGAACGCCTTCGCCTCGGGGCCCTCCGGCTCGCTCGCGACCACGGGCACGCCGCTGTCTCCCGCCTCACGGATCTTGAGCTGCAGGGGCACCTCGCCCAGGAACTGGACCCCGAAGGCCTCCGCCGCGCGCCGGCCACCGCCGTGGTGGAAGATGGGCGTGCTCTTCTCGCAGTGCGGGCAGACGAACTGGCTCATGTTCTCCACGATGCCCAGCACGGGGATGTGGACCTTGTCGAACATCTGCTTGGCGCGCACGACGTCCGCGAGCGCCACGTCCTGCGGCGTGGTGACGAGCACCGCGCCCGCCGCGCGCACCTGCTGGCTCAGGGTGAGCACCACGTCGCCCGTGCCCGGGGGGAGGTCCAGGATGAGGTAGTCCAGCTCGCCCCAGCGCACGTCCCGGACGAGCTGCATCAGCGCGCCGTGCAGCATGGGCCCGCGCCAGATGAGGGCCTGGTCCGCCTCCACGAGGAAGCCCAGGGACATGATCTTCAGCCCGAACTTCTCCAGGGGATTGAGCGTCTTGCCGTCCGGCGAGACGGGCTTCTCGCTGATGCCAGTCATGGTGGGGACCGACGGGCCGTAGAAGTCCGCGTCCAGGAGGCCCACGCGCGCACCGCTCTGGGCCAGCGCCACCGCGAGGTTGAGGGCGACGGTGCTCTTGCCCACGCCACCCTTGCCGGCACCCACGAGCACCACGTTCTTCACGCCGGGCAGCAGCTGCTCCTGGGCGGAGGTGCCCACGGGCGCGGCGCGGACCCGCGCGCTCCAGTGGATGTCGAAGCGCTCGAGCCCCGAGACCTTGCCCAGCGCCGCCTCGGCGTCCGCCTGGATCTTCTCGCGCATGGGGCACGCGGGCGTCGTGAGCTCGATGGTGAGCTTCGCCCGGTTCCCCTCCAGGCGGACGTCCTTCACCATCCCGGCCTTCACCAAGTCCACGTGCAGCTCGGGGTCCACCACCGTGGCGAGGGCCGCCAGGACGTCACGCTCGGTTACGCTCATGGCTTCTCCAAAACCTCTTGTGATTCTCGGTGTCAAGCCGTCCGTCTAACCCCGAGCCGGACGCCGCGCATGCGCCCTCATGGGAGTCAGGAGGCGCTGCGAGCGCCCAGGGCCACCTCGAGCGCCTGGACGAGCGGTCCGAAGAGCGCGGCCCCCACGCGTGCCGCGGTGAGCAGCTGGAGGGACGCGGCGCAGACGGAGGGGTCCACCCGGAGCCCGGTGTTCAGCAGGTAACCGTCGTAGCGCCCGCCGGCGGTCGCAGCGGCATCGTGGAAGTGGCCGGTGCGCAGGCCCGCGTCCCGGCTCCACTCGACGGAGACGCGGGCGAAGACGAGCTGGATGTGGTGGGCGATCCCGGCGGTGTCGATCCAGGCGAAGAGCTCGCAGCCGCCCTCGCCGAGGAACCAGCGCACGGGTCCCTCCTCCGTGTCGTTCTGGAGATTCCGGGGGTCAATCTCTCGCAGGCTCGCGCCCCAGGCCGCGAGCTGGGCCTCGCTGGGCGGCCTCATTCGAGCGCGGCCACCCGCCACGAGGTGTCCTCGCGGACCATCCGGACGGCGGCCTCCGGGCTCACGGGAAACATCGCTGCCGTGTCACCGGCGCGCTGGGAAGGCCGGGCCAGGGCCTCGCGGGCGCGGGAGAGGCGCGCACGTGCCTCCGGCTCGGCGCGGAAGTCACGCGCGAGGAGCTCGGGGCTGTAGCGGGCACGGAGTGGAGCCGCGAGCAGCCGGTATGCGGCCGTGAAGTCCCCGCCCTCTGCGGCCACGAGGAAGGACCGCAGAGCCGCCTCGGGGGAGCCATCCCCCTGCGAGGCGTCCCGGAGGCGCCAACCCTCCGGGGTGGACACCGCCTCGAGCCGGCCCTCCTCCATCGCGCGCGCGCAGACCTCCACCGCGGCGTCGGGGCCCCGCCGCGTCGCGCACGCCGCCACGAGGAGCGTGAGAAGGAGGATGTGCAGCCGCGGACACATGCGGACCCCCGAGCGTACCAGCGCGAGCGCGGCGTCCCAATTTCCCGATGCGGCGTCCCCCACTCTTCACTGGTGGACTCCTCCCCGGTGGGACGCTGGGCTGCCGGGCAGGGCTCAGTCGTGTGGCTCCGGGGGGCCGAGGTGGGAGAAGCGCCACAGAGGCCAGTCCAGGGCGTACACCTGCGCGCGGGCTGCGCTCTGGAGGAGCCGCTGGAGCGCCGCCTGACGGCCGGTCACCCGGGCCCACGCGACGTCGTACGGGGCCACCGGGACACCCGCGAGCGCGAGCGTGCGCTTGCACGCGTCCTCGAAGCCGCCGAGACGGTCCACCAGCCCCGCGTCCAGCGCACCGCGTCCCGAATACACGCGCCCCTCGGCACGGGCGTGGATTTCCTCCACGCTGCGCTTGCGCCCCTCCGCGACGATGGAGAGGAACGCCTGGTACGTCTCCTCCACCTCCAGCTCGAGCGCAGAACGCTCGGAGTCCGTGAAGGCGCGCGAGGTGGAGAAGAGGCCGGCGTTCTCGCCACGGGTGATGACGGCGCGACGGATGCCGAGCCGGGAGAGGAGCTCCGACGCCTCGAACTTGCCCGCGAAGACGCCGATGGAGCCCACCACCGCGTCGGGTGCGCTCCAGAGCTCGCGCGCCCCCATCGCCGCCATGTAGCCGCCGCTCGCCGCCACGCGGTCCACGTAGGCCACGACGGGCTTCTTCTTCGCCAGCCGCCGGGTCGCCTCGAGGACGAGCTCGGAGGCCAGGGCCGAGCCGCCGGGGCTGTCCACGAACAACACCACGCCCGCGACGCGCGGGTTGTGCTCCATGCGCCTCAGCGCACGCACGAGAGGCTCGGAGCCGGCGAGCTTCGGCCCCAGGCCCATGCCTCCTCCCCCTTCCCCGTGGACGATGGCGCCACTCAGAGGCACGACGGCCACCACGGGGCGGGGACGGAAGGGACGCCACCGGACCTGGGGGAGGGGGAGCGCCGCGCGGTGCTCCTTGAGGCTTCCTACGCGGGCCCGGGGCGGCTCGCCCTGCTTGCCCGGCTTCGCGTCCGGTCCGGCGAGGTGCTCGGGGAGGTCCGCCTCGCTGCAGAGCGTGTCCACGAGTCCCGCAGTCTTCGCCCTGCGCGCGCTGTACGGGCCGCGGTCGATGCGTGAGCGCGCCTCGTCCAGCGTGAGGCGCCGGCCGTGGGCGAGCACCTGGACCAGGTCCTGGTAGCGCTCGTCGAGGAGACCCTCCACGGTCTTGCGCTGGATGTCCGAGATGTCCGCGTGGGTGAAGAGCTCGGGCGCCGTCTTGTAGGCACCCCGCCGGACGAAGTGCGCCCGGACGCCGAGCCGCTGGAGCCCCTCCGCGAGCGCGGTGGCCTCGGCGCTGAAGCCCATCAGCTCGAGGCGACCCGCGGGCGACACCACCACCTCGTCCGCCGCGCAGAGCAGCTCCACCTCCGCGTTCCCCGCCCTCACGACGTAGGCCACCACGCGCTTGCCGGTTGCACGGAAGGCAGCGAGGTGCGAGGCGATCGCGGACCTCTTGGCAGGAGAGATCTCGATGTCCTCGAGGTGGAGCAGGACGCCGCGCACGCGCACGTCCTTCGCGAGCGTGTCGAGCGCGCGCCGCAGCTCCTCCACGGAACCCACGTCACCCTCGGAGCCGCGCGTCCGCGGCAGGAGCCGGCGACGGGCACGCGGGCGGTACGGCAGCCCTCCCACGAGCCGCAGCCGGACCCACTTGGGCCGCGAGCGCGCCCGGAGGAGGCGGCCCGGCCAGCCGAGGAGGGCGAACAACGCGAGGAAGAGGTTGGTGAGCGCTGCGAAGAGGATGCGCATGCAGGTGTCTCGAGATACTTCAGGAGCCCGGGCTCACGGCCACCGCTCCATCGCTTCCGACGGTGACGCGCACGGGGAGGAGCGCTTGCACCGCGGCGGCCACGGCCCGGAGCGCAGGCGTCGAGGCGGGGGCCTGGTAGCGCGTGGTGCCCGGGGTGCTCGGCCCGAGCCGCCCCGAGGCGAGCAGCGCCGCAGGGACGAGCAGCTGCTCGGCGGTCGCGGGGTCCAGGGCGCCAGGGCCCTCCATGAGCTCACAGAGCCCCGCAGCGGCGCGGCGACCCGCTGCTTCCGGTGGCTCGCCGGGGGCGGCCACCGCGCTGAACGCCGCCACGGTGTTCTCGAACTGCGCGCGCACGAGGACGGCGCTTCCCTGCGCGCGCGCGGACGGAAGGGGGAGGCTCTCGGTGATGCAGGGAATCCCCCGCTCGCGCAGCACGAGCTCCGCGCCACGCGCCTGGCGCTCCGCGAGCGCGAGCGCCGTTCCCGCCACGAGTGAGGTGACGTGGACCTCGACGAGGGTGCCGCGCGCGAGCAGCTCCACGAGCGCTGGTGGCTCTCCGCGATAGGCCGGGACGATGGCACGCACCTCCCCTGCACCTTCGGGAGCGAACCCGGCGCTGCGCAGGCGCAGGTCCGCGTCGAATCCGTAGGCGCGCAGGGCCGTGAGCCACACGAGCGCGAGCGCGTGGTAGTGCGGACCCTCGGGGAGGTGTGTCCCGCCGCGCAGCGTGAGCGAGCCGCCGCCCGCGAGCGCGAGTGCCGGCAGGAGGCATGCGAGGACCGTGGGGACACTCACCCCCGCACCCACCTCGAGCAGATAATCGCCGGCGCGCACGGCAGCGGGGCCCTCGTCGGCCGGGAAGCACAGCTCCCGCGTCCCCACGTCCAGAGCGGGATTGCGCTGACCACACACGGCTGCTGCGGCGCGGAGCAGTGCGAGCTGAGGTGGTCGCACACCGGGCACGGAGCTCGCCCCCCGGAAGTGGCGCAGCCGGAACGCGCACCCCGTGGCCAGGGAGAGTGCCAGGGCCGCGGAGAGCACCTGCTCCCCCGCTTCGCTCGCGTCGATCGAAACCGGTCTCATCTCGCCATGGCCCTGGTCGTCTTCGTCCTGACGTCGCCGCCCATCATTGGCATGGGCCATTCGATCATCAAGCGCGGACAGGGTGAGGGGGCTGTGCTGGACGGCGGATGCGGGACAGGAGTAAGTCGAACGCTGCCGGAGGGACCTCCATGACCGCCCCTGCCCAACTGCCCGCGACGCGTCCACCTCCACCCCAGCGGAGGCGGCGCCTCGGTGAGCTCCTCCGGGGCGCGGGCCTCCTGTCCGAGGTTCAGCTCAACGCTGCCCTCGTCGAGCAGAAGAAGTGGGGTGGCAAGCTCGGTCGCGTCGTCGTGGAGATGGGCTTCGCGACCGAGGCCGACATGGCGCTGGCCCTCTCCCGCCACCTGGGACTGCCCGCAGTGGACCTCGACACCATCGAGCTTCCCGCGGACGTCGCGCAGCACCTGAGGGTGGATCTCGCGGAGCGCTACGGCGTCTTTCCTCTCGGAGGAGACGCCGAGCACCGCACGGTCCACCTGGCGATGTCGGATCCCACCAACGCGGAGGTGCTGCAGGACCTGGGGTTCCGGACCGGCAAGCGGTTCCAGGTCTTCGTGGCCACGTCGTCCGGAATCGACCGCGCCATCCGCCGTCACTACTACGGCGAGAGCACCACGGCGTCGCGCACTGCCACACCGCAGGAGATGGGGCTGGAGGAGCCGACCTACGACCTCGTGTCGAGCGCGCTCCCCGCCGCGTCGCCGGACCGCCTCGATGCGATGGCCGCGCAGCTCGCGCGACTCGAGGAGCTGATGGCGAGCCAGGTTGCGGAGTTGCGTGCGCTGAGAGCGGCGCTCGAGAAGTGAACGCGGTCAGACGAGCATCAGCTCGTCCTCGGCGGAGGCCGCGGCGAGCAGGGACTCGGTCTGGCGCTTCCGGTCCTCGGAGAGCTCCGAGACGTGCGCGAGCAGCTGCGGGTGACTGAGGACGAGCGCGTCGAACGCCTCACGGGGAAGCCGCAGGAGTGACGTGCGGCGGGACGCCGTCACGGTGGCGGAGGCGGGCACGTTGCGCAGGAGGGACATCTCCCCGAACACCTCGCCCTCCCTGAGGCGCGCGAGCGCCACGTCCTCGCGCGTGACCAGCACTTCTCCCGAGAGGACGACGTAGAGCCCGTCACTCCGCGTGCCTTCGCGGATGAGGACGGTGTCGCGTGGAACGTCGCGTGCCCGGAAGCGCTCGACGATGGTCCTCCGGTCGCGCCGGCCGAAGGGGCGGAACAGCGCGGAGGTGGACAGCACGGTGCGCAGGAGGCGCTCGCGGCAGAACTTCTTGAGCGCCTTCGCGACCGCGGGGTAACGGTGGGACAGCTCGGTGAGGACGGGCGCGGAGATCTCCAGGAGCTGCGTGTCGTCCGCCGCGCTGTCCACGGACGCGGTCCGCGGCGCATCCGACAGCAGGGCGACCTCGCCGAAGAATGCGCCACCCTCCAGCACCGCGAGCTCCCGTGCGTCACCGGCCTCCTCGCGCACCACCCGGACGCGCCCTTCGCAGATGACATAGAAGGCATCCCCGAAGCTTCCCTGCTGGAGGATGCGCTGGCCTTCGCGGAACCGGCGCAGCGGGCAGCGCTCGAACAGCTCGATGAACTCCTCCGGAGCGAGGTCCGAGAAGAGGGGAATGCGGGGCAGCTGGCCCGGGAGCGTCGGCCCGTCGGCCTCCACCACGTCCGTGAGGCTGAAGACGGTCTCCTCCTCCGTGGCAGAGGCCTCCGTTGCCTCACCTCCGGCCGCGAGCGCGGCGAGCTCCACGGTGCGCAGGAGCGACGCGTCGTCGAGCTCGAGCTCGGTGAAGCGCGTCCGGCGAGACATGGGGCCGGCGGCTGCGCGAGGCGCTGTCTTCCCGGTGCCCGGGCCCAGCGCAGGGACGGGGGACGGAGGGCTACGCGTTCCCTGGCTTGTGAGCGCCTCGAGCTCCAGCTCCAGCTCGCTGAAGCGGGACAGGGCCTGGAGTCCGGCCTGCACGTCGCGCCGCGGACGCGGGCCCGGTGCCACCGTGGCGACCGCCGCAGGAGCGGTTGCGCCCGATGCGTGCGCACCGGGCATGAAGATGCGGGCCGGAGGGCGCTGGGCGATGTCCGCAAGCGACAGCACGATCACCGCCTCCGCGCCGGGGAACGCCGCGTCCAGCTGGAGCTCCGGAGGAAGCTCCGCCTCGCGGGTGCGCACGCCCTCCGGTCCCTTGCGCGCGGCCGCCGGTCTGTCCGAAGCGCGACGGCGCGCGTAGAGGTCCGCGAGCATCTGCTGCACGCCACGGTGCTCCGGCGCGAGCTCGAGCACGAGCTTGCTGGCGGCAATGGCCCTCGGGAGCAAGCCCTCGCGTGCGAAGCCCTCCGCGGAGGCGAGGTAGGCCGCCACCGCGCGTCGAGGCTCCCCTGCCCTGAAGCACGCATCGCCCAGACGCAACCGCGCCTGGAGGTCCGCAGGTTCCGCAGCGCAATAGCGCTCGTACAGCTCGGCCGCCCTGCTGAAGCGTCCGCGGGCGAAGGCCTCGGCGGCACCGTCCTTCAGCTGACGTGTCTGCATTCAGCGCGCCCCCTGCGGGGGCGACTCGCGCGCCTGGATCTGCGCGAGCGCGGCTTCGGAGGCCTCCCGCACCCGGCGATAGTAGTCACCCTTGAGCGCCGTGAGGGACTCGAGCTGCTCGGACGTCCCGACGCGCCCGAGCGCCTCGGCCGCGGCAGCGCGCACATCCGGCAGGTCGTGGCAGAGGTCATTCGCGATGACCTCGGCCGCGTCCTCGTCTCCGAGGAGCCCGAGCGCGCGCAGCAGCTCGCTCCGTGCACCCGTGGTGGGACTCTCCAGCGCGCGGAGGAGGACCTCCGCGGAGTCGCTCGCCCCCATCTGTCCGAGCAGCTGGGCCGCCATGGCCGCCTCGAGACCGTCGAGCCCGACGAGCGGCTCCAGCGCCGGAGCGAGGTCCTTGGGAGCCCCCGTGGTCAGCACCGCTGCGAGCAGCGGCGTCCGCTCCTCCGACGCGTGACCCAGCGCCTCGAGCACGAGCTTCTGGCCCGCGGTTCCCTGCTCCGCGAGCGCCAACGCCACCGCGCCGCGAGCGGCCGAGTCACCCTCCAGGAGCCCCTGCGCAGCGAGCGCCCTCCCCGCATCTCCGAGCGATGCGAGCCCGAGCCGGGCAGCCGTCCGCAACACCGGGTGCGGGTCCTCCGCGAAGGGAGTGAGGAGCGCGAACGCACCATCGGCCCGCACGGCGCCCAGGGCGCGCAGCGCGGCCGCAGGAAGCCGGAGCTGCTCGGCCGAGAGGTCGTCCACGATCTCTGCGGGCACCCGCACGGGCGGTGACTGCCCGGCGGAGGTCGGTGCGACCCCACCCTTCGGGTCGCGCTTCACCCAGTCGGTCCGCAGACCGCGGAGGCCTGCGAGCTCCGTGTCCACCACGGCTCGCACGGCGCGCCCGGCGCTCGGATCTGCGACCTCGGCCACTGCCTCGAGCGCCGCGAGGCGGACTCCCGGGTCCTGGCTCTCGAGGAACGGGAGCACGCGCGGCAGGGCACTCTTCGCGACGGGGCCGAGCGCCTGCACTGCGTGGAGGCCGGAGAGGACGTCTTTCGGGCTACCGAGGCGGTCCACGACCTTGTCCAGGGGGCACGCACCGCGCGTGCGCATCTCACGACCCGCGGCGAGGGCCTCCTTCCGGGCGCCGTCGAGCATGATGGTACAGAGCGCCTCGTCGGTCTCCTTGGTTCGGGGCAGGGCCAGGACCGCGTTGGTGGCGAGCAGCGACGAGGGCGTCCGCTCCAGCGCGAGCCTCAGGAGCGCCGGAAGCGCGGAGGCCTCCTTCAGGCGAACGAGCGCTGTGCTCGCGGCCTCGCGCAGCTCCGGGAAGCTCTCGTCGAGCAGTGCGGTGATGGGAGCGGCGGCGGTCTTGTCCCCCACCTCACCGAGTCCCCGCACCGCGGCGGCGGCGAGGACGACCTGGCTGTCGCGGATGAGCGGGAGGAGGCGTGTGGCCGCGTCGGGGCGCCCACTGCGGCCGAGCGCCTCGGCTGCCCCCACCTGCTCCGCGAGCGTTCCGTCCTCGAGTGCCCGCAGGTGGCTCTCCCAGAGTGCCTTCGACTCCGCGGACACGACCCCGGTCATGCCGCCGGGGACATTTGCGTGCTTGAGCGCCTGGAGGATGGCAAGGCGCGTGGAGCGACCCCGCCGTGCGTACTGCTGGGTGAGGTAGCCCTTGGACTTGCCGTCCTTCACCTCGGCCAGGGCCATGGCGGCCCTCGCCTGGACCGACTCGTCCGGGTCCTCGAGCAGCTCTCCGAGCAGATCCACCACGCGCGGATCCTGGCTCTTGCCGAGCGCCTCCGCGGCCTCGGCGCGGACCATGGCGGCGACGTCCTTGGCGGCCTGCGTGAAGAGGACGAGGTCCTCGGACCTGCCGTGCGAGGAGAGCTTCTCCACGGCGTGGGCCCGCTCCTCGGGCCGCGGGCTCTGGAGGTCCGCGAGGAGGGCATCGCGGCCCTTGCACGAAGTGAGCGCCAGGACGACGGGGAGCAACAGCGGAAACGGCAGGCGGGAGCGGATGCGCATCGTGGATGGACGGCGGCAGGAGGGGCCGCCGGAATGCGCACTTATATCAGCCGCCCCGTGTCCGGGTGCCCTGGCACGCGCGGTCTGTCAGCGCCGCTTCGGTGGCCCCTTGCGCGGACCTCCCCGGGGACGCCCGGACTCCCATCGCGGCTCCCGCGTCTCGAGCTTCTTCGCGCGCCAGTCGGTCCTCGCTCCCTCGGTGCGAGGTGTCCGGGTGCCGGGGCTGGCATACGAGGAGGGACGCCCACCCTTGGCGCCCAGCGCTCGCGGCCCGCGGGGGCTGAACTCACCACCGCGACCACCGGCACGGGCGTCCCCCGGACCGCGGCCCGCAGGCCTGCCTGGGCGCTCACCGAACGAGCGTCGCTTGGCACCCTCGCCGGCGGCACCGCGCGGGATGCCGAAGCGGCCACCCCCGCCTCCACGGGCACCACCGGTGCGCTCGCCGAAGGCACGGGGCGGACGTCGCTCGCCCTCACCTCCGCGCGGAGGAGGACGTGTGCCGAACGCGCGCCGCTCCGGACGCGCACCGGACGCCTCACCCGCAGCGGACGGTCGTGCGCCGAAGGTCCGCGCAGGACGGGCCCCCGCGCGCGGACCGCCCGCCGACGGGCGGCCACCGAAGGTGCGTGGAGCACCACCTCCGCGCTCCTCGCCGCGAGCTGAGCCGCGGCCGCCGAACGCACGCGCAGGTCGGGGACCTGCCCCTTCACCGCGCGCCGGACCGCGCGCAACGGAGGGGCGTGCCTTGAATCCGCCGCGCTCCCCACTTCGCGCAGGGCCGAACGCGCCGGGGGCGCGGGTGGGTCTCCGTCCACCGGCCTCCTCGCCACGCATGGGTCCCCGCGGTGCGAATCCGCGCGAAGGCCGCTTCCCTCCGGCCTCCTCGCCTCGCATGGGTCCGCGTGCTCCGAACGCACGCGCGGGTCGCCGCTCACCGGCCTCCTCGCCACGCATCGGACCACGCGCACCGAATGCACGAGCAGGGCGCCGCTCACCGGCCCCTTCGCCACGCATCGGACCGCGCGCACCGAATGCACGCGCGGGTCGCCGCTCACCGGCCTCCTCGCCACGCATCGGACCGCGCGGTGCGAATCCGCGCGAAGGCCGCTTCCCTCCGGCCTCCTCGCCTCGCATGGGTCCGCGTGCACCGAATGCACGCTTCTGTGGCCGTGCACCGGCCTCCTCGCCCCGACGCGGGCGGCGCTCGAGCGCTTCCCCACGTGCGGAGGGCTTTGCACCGAAGCCACGCGCGGGACGCTCCGTGGCACCACGCGACGGACGCGCACGCGTTCCCTCGCCCCGTGGGCGCACCCCCGTCGCGCGCGGCGCAGGGCGTGGTGCCTCCTCCATCTCCTCGCCCTCCTCCCCGGGGATGCCGGGGGCGCCGCGTCCGTGTCGCCGCGGCGGCAAGGTGAGGTCCGCCGTCGGAGCCTCCGCCGACCCCTCGGAAACGGCGCGCAGCAGGTCCACCTCGCTCTCGGACAGCGGGCGCACCTCACCGGGCTTGAGGCCCGCAACGCCGATGCCCGCGTACGAGGGCCGGAACAGGCGCACCACGGGGTGGCCCACGGCCGCGCACAGCCGCTTGATGAGATGGGGGCGCCCTTCGGCCACCACCAGCTTCATCCAGGTGTTCCGCTCGGCGCGCTCACGCACCTCCACCTCGAGCGGCGTCGCCATGCCGTCCTCGAGCCGCACGCCTCCGCGCAGCTTCTCGAGCGTGGGCTCGTCCGGCGTCCCCTTCACCTTCGCCAGGTAGGTGCGCGGCACCTCGAAGCGGGGGTGGGTGAGGCGGTTGGTCAGCTCGCCATCATCCGTGAAGAGCAGCGCGCCCTCGGCGTCGTAGTCCAGCCGCCCCACCGGGAAGAGGCGCCGGCCCAGCGGTGCCACGTAGTGAGCAACGGTCGGTCGCCCCTGCGGATCATCCAGCGTGGTGACCACGCCGGTGGGCTTATACAGCAGGAAGTACGCCTTCTCCTCGGGTGGCGCCACCAGGCTGCCGTCCACGGTGACGAGGTCCCCCGGCTCCACGCGCGAGCCCAGCTCCGTCACCTTCCGGTTGTTCACCATCACGCGCCCCGCGGTGATGAGCTCCTCCGCCGCGCGCCGGCTCGCGACCCCCGCACTCGCCAGGTACTTCTGCAAACGCTCCGCCATCTCCTCCACCCTTCCATTCCTCGGTCCCGAGGCGGCCCTTTCCGGGGCGCGCTCAGGGACCCTCGTCGGCGCCCTCGTTGCGTGGTGGCTGGCTGGTGCCGAGCGCCGCCGCCACGTCCTTGCTGCTCTTCTCCGCGGAGGTCATGGCCGCCTCGAGTGCTTCGAGTGCCGCCTCCGAATCCCTCTGGCTCCTCTCCAGCTTCTTCGTGAACGCCGGATCCGCGAGCGCCGCCACCGTCCCCGCGGCGCCGGGCTGCGGGGCCGTCTCCTTCTCCACGATCTCCTGGTGCTCCTGGGTGAGCTCCTGGAACTCGCGCAGCGTGGGCAGGGCCGCGAGATCCCGGAGCCCGAAGAACTCGAGGAACTCGCGCGTGGTGCCGTAGAGGATGGGACGCCCGAGCTCCTCCTTCTTGCCGAGGATCTTGATGAGCTTGCGGTCCAGTAGTGCCTTGAGGACCGCGCCCGAGTCCACCCCGCGGATCTCCTCGATCTCCGGCCGCGTGACGGGCTGGCGGTACGCGATGATGGCCAGCGTCTCCACGGCCGAGCGGGTGAGGCGCTGCGGCTTCACGCGCAGGAAGCGGCGCACGTACTCCGCGGACCCCGGGTCCGTTCGCAGCTGCCACCCCCCCGCGACCTCGTGCAGCACGATTCCGCTGATGCCCTCGCGCAGGCTCCCGGAAATCGCATTCAGCGCGCCTTCGATCTGCTCGCGGTCGATGCCGGTGGCCTCGAACAGCTGGTCCACCGTGAGCGCCTTGTCGGAGACGAAGAGCAGGCTCTGGAGCACCGTGCGGATGCGCTCCGGCGAGAGCCGCCGGCTCCGGGCCACCAGCTTCTCGAAGGAGCTCTCGAGTTCCGGCGAGCGGTCATCCACGTCGATGACGGCGGCGTCCACGTCGTCCAGCTCGGACGCGTCCGAGGGGCCCGTCACCGCGGCGATCTCCTCCTCGCTGAAGGGGCCGGGACCGCCGTGGACGCTCTCCACCTCCACGCCCGCCTCGTCCCTGCGCCTCTTACCGGTAGTCACCTTCGTCGACCTCCGTCAGGCTCGCAGCGAACCGCTCGAGCGCGTCCCCGTTGGGGGTGAGCACAATGTCCTGGCCGTCCTCTGCCTGGCTGACGCGGATGAGCCGCCGCTTGCACATCTCCAGGAGCGCCAGGAAGGTGATGATGATGCGGTGACGCTGGCGCTGCCCCTCGAAGAGGGCGCTGAACGACAGCGCGGGCTCTTCCCGAAGCCTGCCGACGAGCGCGCGGATGGTCTCCGACAGGCTGACCTGCTCGCGAACGACCTCGTGCTGCAGCTTGGGCGCGAGCTCCTGGAGGATGCGGTCCAGCGCCTCGATGAGGCGGTAGATGCTGATCTCCACGAGGCCCACCTCGTCCTCCGGGATGGGCACCTCCTCCGCCGGCACCTGGCGCGTGAAGACCGTGCGTCCGAGCAGCTCCTGTCGCGCGAGCTGCTCCGCCGCGTCCCGGTACTTCTGGTAGGTGAGCAGCCGCCGGACCAGGTCCGCGCGGGGATCCCCGGCGTCCTCCAGCGTGGCCGCCACCTCGGACTCGCCCGGTGCCTGTCCGTCGTGCCGCGGAAGCAGCATGCGGCTCTTGAGGTGGGCGAGCGTGGAGGCCATCACCAGGAACTCGCCCGCGATGTCCAGGTCGATGACGCGCATCCGCTCCAGGTGCTCGACGTACTTCTCGGTGATGAGCGCGAGCGGGATGTCGAAGATGTCCAGCCGGTGCTCACGGATGAGGTGGAGCAGCAGATCCAGCGGCCCTTCGAAGTTGGGCAGCGCGATGCGGAAGGCGTCCCTGGGAGTGGGCGCCGCCGGAAGCTCGTCCGCGATCTGGCTTTCGTCGTCCTTCACGCTCTTCAAGGTCCTTAGCGCAGCCCCACCGCGCGCCGCACGGCATCCACGATGGGCGCGGCCAGGGCGCGTGCACGCTGTGCTCCGTCGGAGAGCAGGCGCTCGAGCTCTGCCGGATCCCTCAGGAGCTCCGCCCTGCGCGCGCGGGCAGGCCCGAAGCTCGCGTGGAAGGTGTCGAGCAGGCGCTTCTTGAAGTCGCCGTACCCCACCCCACCGGCCCGCCACGCCTGGTCCACGGCTGCGAACTCGCCCGGCGGCGTCATCAGCTTCAACAAGTCGTAGAGGGGCGCTTCCGCCGTGGGCTTGGGGGCCTCCACCGGCGTCGAGTCCGTCTTGATGCTCATGATGCGCTTCTTGACGTCCTTCTCGTCCCCGAACAGATCGATGGTGTTCCCGTAGGACTTGGACATCTTCTGGCCGTCGATGCCCGGCACCACCGCGGTGGCCTCCTCGATGCGTGCCTCGGGGAGCCGGAGGATGCCCGGCGCGCCGCTCTTCGTGCCCAGGGGGTCCTGCGGATCGTAGCCCTGGACGTAGGTGACGTTGAACTTCGTGGCCCAGTCGCGCGCGAACTCCACGTGCTGCACCTGGTCCTTGCCCACGGGCACGACGTCGCTCCCGTAGAGGAGGATGTCCGCGGCCATCAGCACGGGGTACGCGAAGAGGCCGAAGTCCGGGCTGATGCCGCGCGCCACCTTGTCCTTGTAGCTGTGCGCGCGCTCGAGGTTCGCGAGCGGCACCACGGTGCCGAGCACCCAGAACAGCTCGGCCACCTCCGGCACGTCGCTCTGGCGGAAGACGGTGGCGCGCTTCGGATCCAACCCCAGCGAGAACATCGCGAGCGCCGCGTCGCGCGTCAGCTCGCGCGCGCGCTGTGCGTCCCGCACCGTGTTGAGCGCGTGCAGGTTGGCGATGAAGTAGAGCGCCTCGCCCTCGTCCTGGAGCCTCACCCACTGGCGGATGGCGCCGTAGTAGTTGCCCAGGTGGAACTGCCCCGAGGACTGGATGCCCGAGAGGATGCGCATTGCGGGCGCACCCTACCCGAACCCCGCCCCACCGGAACCTCCGCGTGCGCGGAAAGCAGCGCGCCCGCTCCCCTGCCGGGCACGGGTGGACGCGACAGCGTCCCTCGCCTGGGAGCACCGGAGGCTCTCACGCCCGGGCGCCGGCGCACGGACGAAACCCCAGTCATTCCCGTGGCTTGGAGGCGATCCTGGCGCCCTTCCGGCTCCGCGGATGGTGGGCGTCGTAGACCGCGCGGAGCCGCTCGCTGTTGACGTGGGTGTAGATCTGCGTGGTGGCCAGGTCCGCGTGGCCGAGCATGGCCTGCACCGCGCGGAGGTCCGCGCCGCGCTCCACCAGGTGCGTGGCGAAGGAGTGCCGGAGCTTGTGGGGCGAGAGCGGGATGCGGATTCCCGCCGCGAGTGCGTGCCGCTTCACGAGGCCCCACAGCCCCACGCGGGTGAGGGCGGTGCCGCGCGCGTTGACGAAGAGGGCGCGGCTCCTCCGCCCGTGCAGGAGCAGCTCACGCGGCCCCTCGAGCCAGGCCTCGAGCGCCTCTTTCGCGCGGGTGCCCACCGGAACGATGCGCTCCTTGCGCCCCTTGCCCATGGCCACGAGGTAGCCGGCGTTCAGCTGCACGTCGTTCACCGTGAGGGCCGCGAGCTCGCTGACACGCAGCCCCGTCGCGTAGAACAGCTCGAGGATGGCGCGGTCACGCACGCCCGAGGGCGTCTTCGTGTCCGGTGCGGCGAGCAGCTGCTCCACCTCGTCGAGGTTGAGGAACACGGGGAGCTTCTTCGGACCCCGCGGCGTGTCGAGGTCCTCGGTGGGATCCACCGTCGCCAGCTTCTCGCTGACCAGGAAGCGGTGGAACATCCGGATGGCTGCGAGGTGCCGCGCCTGGCTCCGCCGCGAGAGCCCGCGCGCGGAGAGAGTTCCGAGGTGCGCGAGCACGTCCTCGGGCACCGCGGCGGAGGCCTCGCGGCGACCTCGCTCCTTCAGCTCCTGGAAGTAGCTCATGAGGTCCGCTGCGTACGCGTCCACCGTGCGGCCCGAGAGGTTGCGCTCGGCGCGCAGGTAGCTGATGAAGACGTCGAGCAGGGGCTCCATCTCACAGCCCTCCGAGGTCGCCCTTGCCCTGGCGGAGGACCTCCACCACGTCCCCCACCAGCGACACGATGGTGCCCGGCTCGGCGGGGACCACCCCACCGTCGAGGATGAGCTCTAGCCCGTGGCCGAGCGTGTCCTTGATGTCGCGCGCGTCCAGGAGCAGCTCGCCCCCCTCGGGGTTCGTTGCGGACGTGGTGGCCAGCGGACGCCCCAGCCCCGCGGCCAGCGCGCGCGCGAGTGCTGCGTCCGGCACGCGGATGCCCACCTGCTTCTGCCGGGTCATCATGATGTCCGGCACGAGCCGCGTCGCGGGGAGCACGAACGTGAAGGGGCCGGGGGTGTGCCGCCGAAGGATGCGGTAGGCGAAGTTGCTGACCATGGCGTAGCGCGCCACGTCCCCCAGATCCGGGACGAGCACGCTCAGGGGCTTGCGCACGTCCCGGCGCTTGAGCTGGTAGAGCCGCTCGATGGACCTCCGGGCGTGGAGGTCGCAGCCGAGGGCGTAGGAGGTGTCCGTCGGGTAGGCGACGAGCCCGCCCGAGGCGAGCACGTCCACCGCTCGCTGCACGAGGCGCGGGGCGGGGTGTTCCGGGTGGAGGGTGAGGATGGGAGCGGACGACATGGGCGCCGGGACGACTTCCTATCCCGACTTCCGGGCGCCTGCCCCTTCCTGGCGCGTCAGCGCCCCGCCCTGGAGCGGGGTCTAGCGGAGAGGGGGACTCCAGGGCCTTCGTGCCGGCGCCCGTCCCTCGATGAGCCCCCCGGGCCGGCCTCTCGGGGCCCGGAGGGTGAGACGGAGGGGCTCTCCCTCGGGCGCTACTCGGTGGACGCGCCCTCGGGGCCACGCTCTGGCGTGGCGGTGCCGGCGGCCTCGGCCTCCTTCTGCAGCGCCGCGCGCGCAGCGCGCTTCCCCTCCTCGATGAGCTTCTTCACCTTCTGACCACCCTTGCGGCCAATCTCCTCGTAGAAGTTCGGCCCGCGGGTGGCCTTCACACGGTCGCCACCCTTCTTGCCGATCTCCTCGTAGAACTTGGCGCCACGCTCCGCCTTGACGGTCTCACCGCCCTTGCGACCAATCTCCTCGTAGAAGGAGCGGCCCCGCTCGGCCTTCACCGTGGCACCGCCCTTGCGGCCGATGGTCTCGTAGAACTCGCGACCGCGTTCGTTGCGAACGGTCTCGCCGCCCTTCCGGCCGGCCTCGGCCACGGTCATGCTGCCCTTGTTGTCCTTCTCCGGCATGTCGTTCTCCCGGTTGCGACCCGCTCCCCAGCCCCTTTGACCCGTCTCGCCCGAAAACTTGGGTCGGAGGCGGGTGGATGCAAGGAAGCCCTGTCGAGACCCGGCCGGCGCAACGTGCGCCGGTGGAGGGGTCAGTTCACTGCAACACACGGAATTAACTGAGGAATTGACTCTCCCGCATTCCGTGCCCCGAGACATGCCGTCGTCGGCACGCTCGCTGTACTCACGATGTAACGCGCCGCGAACCTTGCGGATTCCGCCTCGGCCTCCCACCTTGCCGGCATGCGGGATCCGGGCCGTCAGCGAGCGGGGCGGGCGCGACGCTGGGCCCGCATCCTGCTTCCCCTGGCGGCCTCGCTGCTCGGGCTGGTGACGCTGCGCCTGGTGGGCCCGGATGTCCTGAGCCAGCGACAGCTGTCGGAGTGGATCCGCCCCTTCGGCGTCTGGGCGCCGCTGGTGTTCGTCCTCTTCCTGGCCATCCGACCGGTCACGCTCCTGCCCGGCCAGCTGTTCACCGCCCTGGGGGGCATCCTCTTCGGAACCCTGATGGGCTCGGTGTACGCCCTGCTGGGGAGCTTCCTCGCCTGCTGCCTCACCTACCTGCTCGCGCAGAAGCTGGGCACCCGTTTCATGAAACGCCTCGCGGGTGACCGCTACCACGCCCTGCGGACGGCGGCGCGGCGGCACGACTTCCTCGTCGGGCTCGTCATGTGCCTCAACCCCCTGGTGCCCACCGACGTCATGGTGGCCTTGTCCGCGGCGAGCGGGGCGCGCTTCTGGCCCACGGTGCTCGGGGTGATGCTCGGGACCCTGCCCGGAACGCTCCTCACCGCGCAGTTCGGGAGCGCCCTGAGCCAGGGGAAGACGCTGATGACGGTGGTCTCCGCGGCGGGCCTCGTCCTGAGCCTGGTGCTGGGGGTGGTGGTGGGCCGCCGTGGGTACCGTGAGCTGCGCGAGCGCAGGCCGGCGGAGCAAGGGGGTCCCGGTGCCGAGAAGCCCCGCTCCGGAAGGCCCCCCGGGCCACCGGAGTCGAGCGGGCCCTCCAGGCGCCGCCGCGCAACGGTCACGCTGGCGACCTTCGTGGGGCACTAGCACGCGCGCCTCCTCAGCGGACCTGTGCCACCCGCGCGCGCCTGCCGAGGAACTCCTCCACACCGGCGGCGATGCCCCGTGCCACCTCCACCTGGTACTCCCGGGTGGCCAGGCGGGCCTCCTCCTCCGCATTGGAGAGGAAGGCCGTCTCCACGAGGATGGCCGGCATCTTCGCGCCCAGGAGCACGAAAAAGAGCGCCTCCTTGTTCCCGAGGTCACGGATGTCGCCATGGCGCCGGGAGAGCTCTCCCACCAGGTTCGCCTGGACGGAGCGCGCCAGCCGGCTGGACTCCTCCGTGTTCGCCTTGGTGGCGAGGTCCGCGAGGATGAACTGCAGGTCCGACATGCCCTTCTCGGAGTGCGCGTTCTCCCGGGCCGCCAGCCGGATGGAGTAGCGGTCACTGGCGATGTTGAGGGTGTACGTCTCCACGCCGCGCGCCTTGCGGTTCACCGCGGAGTTGCAGTGGATGGAGATGAAGAGGTCCCCGTGTGCCGCGTTGGCGATGCGCGAGCGGTCCTCGAGCTTCAGGAAGCGGTCGTCGTCTCGCGTGAGGACGACCTCGAGCCCCTGCTCCTCCAGCAGCTCCCCCAGCCGCCGTGCGATGCCGAGCGCCACGTCCTTCTCCCGCGTCCCCTTCTTCCCGATGGCGCCCGTGTCGTGGCCGCCGTGGCCCGCGTCGATGACAACGCGACGCACCTTGAGGCCAAGCTGCTCGGCGAGCGTGAGCTCCGCGCGGCGGTTGGCATTCGCTGCGGCCTTGAGGCGCCGGCGTGCAGCGTCCTCGCGGGCGCGGGTGGAGGATGCATCCTCGAACGCGCGAGGAACGTCCTCGCGAGCGAAGCGGGCCACCGCGTCCACGAGCGACTTGCCCGGTCCCTGGAAGCCCTTGTCCTGCGCGAGGGCAGGTGGAATCTGCGCGAGCTCCACCTGGAGCGGCGCCTGTGCCTCGCCCGGCACCTGCTCCGGCTCATCCGACTCCGGCTCCGCGACGCGCGCAGCCGCAACGGGGGCATCCGCGACGACCCGGCGCGCCCTTCGCGGCGCGTTCTCCGCAATCGATCCGGAGGAGCCCGGAGCCTTCGCGCGCGGGACGATGGCTGAGGCGCCAGGTCGAGGCGCGGAGCTGGGCTCGGCTACGTCCTCGGCGGCCGTCACGAGCGGAGGCACGGCGTCGCGCTCGGCGACGTCTTCCGAAGCCGTCGCGGGCCGATCCCCAGCGCCGCGCACCACGCCGGCAGCCGAGGCCACCTTGGCCTCCCGCGAAGCCGCGACGTCCTGTGCGGACGGTGCAGGCGCACGCTTCGTCGCAGGGGACTCCGGCTTCACCTCCTTCTTCGGCACACGCGCGAGCGCAGGCGGCTCGACCGGCTTCGGCGCGGGGAGCGTGTCCAGCAGCGCGCGGAGCCTTCCCGCCATGTCTCCGGATGACTGCGCCTTCAGGCCCTGAGCGATGACGTCCCGGGCCCGGGCCTTCTCACCTCTCCGGTCGACGAGCAGCCTCGCGAGCGCATACGCCGCATCATCCGCCAGCGGGTCCTTCGCGTGGCGGTCCAGGAGGCGCTGGTACGCTCCGACGGCAGCGTCGAGGTCCTCGGGAAGCCGCGAGATGACGCTGAGGTCCGCGAAGAGCTGGCCCGCGGTGTAGAGCGCATCCGGCGCGCGGTCACTCTTCGGGAAGCGCGACGCCACCGCCTCGAAGCGCTCGGCAGCGCTCCGCCAGTGGTGGCGCAGCTTCTGCCGCTCGGGGCTGCTCTTGAGCACCCAGAATTCTCTCTGCGCAGCCCGGTACGCGGCCTCGGCCCCGTCCGCGGCCTGCGCGTCCGGCGCGACGGCCAGGACGAGCAACGCAAGCAGGGTCAAGCGTACTGGCATCATTCGCCCCGGAGTCGGTGTGGGTGCACAGGTGACTCCAGGGATGTTGCACGCACTTCGGGGGCCGGCAAATTTTTTGGACCCCCTACCGGCTCAGGGGGCCGCTATCCCTTCCCGCCCAGCGCCTGCTTCCACCGGGCGAGGAGCGCCAGTGCCTCCAGCGGCGTGGTGGTGTCCACGGACAGGACCTCGAGCTGCGCGAGCACGTCCCGCGTGGGCGCGTCGAGCGAAGGCCCCGGCTCGGCGACGAAGAACCCCAGCTGCGCCTGCGGCACCGCGCGCGAGGCCTTGCGGGTGGGCCGGGGCCGCCCCGCCTCGTCGAGCTCGCCCGACTCGAGGTTGCCCAGGATCTCCCGCGCCCGCGCCACCACCTCGGGAGGAAGCCCCGCGAGGCGCGCCACCTCGATTCCGTAGGAGCGGTTCGCTCCGCCCGGCACCAGCTTCCGCAGGAAGAGCACCTTCCCGTCGAGCTCCTTCACCGCGATGCTCGCGTTCTTCACGCGCGCCTTCTCGACGGCGAGGTCCGTCAGCTCGTGGTAGTGCGTGGCGAAGAGGGTCCTCGCCCCCACCCGGTCGTGCAGGTGCTCCGCCACCGCCCAGGCGATGGATAGTCCATCGAACGTGGACGTCCCACGGCCAATCTCGTCCAGCACCACCAGGCTTCGCGCCGAGGCGTGGTGGAGGATGTTGGCAGACTCCGTCATCTCCACCATGAACGTGGACTGCCCGCGCGCCAGGTTGTCCGCCGCGCCCACGCGCGTGAAGATGCGGTCACACAGTCCCACGCGCGCGGCCCTTGCCGGCACGAAGCTCCCCGCCTGCGCCAGGAGCGCGATGAGCGCCACCTGACGCATGACGGTGCTCTTCCCGGCCATGTTGGGGCCGGTGATGACGAGCAGCTGCGTCTCCTTCCGGTCCAGCCGCACGTCGTTCGGGACGAAGAGCTCCCCTGGCGGCAGCATGCGCTCCACCACGGGGTGCCGCCCTCCCACCACCTCCAGCACGTCCGAGTCCTCCACCGAGGGCCGCGCGTACCCGTGCTCCGCCGCCACGTGCGCGAAGGACAGGAGGACGTCACAGGTGGCCACCGCCTCCGCCACCGCGCGCAGCTGCGGCGCCTGGGCCACCACCTGCGCGCACAGCTCCGCAAAGAGCCTCGCCTCGAGCGCGCAGCGCTTCTCCTCCGCGGTGAGGACCTTCTCCTCGTACTCCTTGAGCTCCGGCGTGATGAACCGCTCGGCGCCCACGGTGGTCTGCTTGCGCTCGTAGTCGCCGGGCACGAGGTGCAGGTTCGACCGCGTCACCTCGAGGTAGTAGCCGAAGACCTTGTTGTAGCGGACCTTCAGGGACGAGATGCC
>JAKEEX010000320.1 GCA_022616315.1 Myxococcaceae bacterium | reverse complement strand
GAGGCCGAGGGTGAAGTCGGACTCGTCGACCTCACCCAGCCGCGCTTCCACGTCCGGGTGAAGTTGCTCCAGGTGGAGTGACCTCGAGGGCCGGGTGTTGTGAACACACGGCGGCTCGGTGTAAGCCTCTTCCTCGCAGGGGGGGAAGTGCGATGGGCACAGACGACGAGACGACACAGACGGACCTCGAGGCCGTCCCGCTGGAGTTTCCGGACTGGACCACGGCCTACCTCATCGTGCTCGCCAGCGAGGACTCCACGGGGAAGATGTTCCGGCTGGACCCGGGCGAGCGCGTCATCGGCCGCGCCACCGAGGCGCACATCCGCCTGGACGGCCCCGGCATCTCCCGCAAGCACGCGCGCATCGTCTGCCACGACGACGGCTCGGTGGACCTGCACGACCTCGGCTCGAAGAACGGCACCTTCGTGCAGGGCGAGCGCGTCGCCTGGCGCAGGCTGCGTGACGGGGACAAGCTGCAGATTGGCAACACCACCATCCTCAAGCTCTCGTACCAGGACCCACTGGACCTGGCCTTCCAGGCCACCCTCTACGACTCGGCCACGCGCGACGGGCTGACGGGCGCCTACAACAAGCGCTTCTTCACCGAGTCCATCGAGCGCGAGCTCGGCTTCTGCCAGCGCTACGGCGTGCCGCTGAGCCTGGTGCTGATGGACGTGGACCACTTCAAGCAGATCAACGACGGCCACGGCCACCTGGCCGGAGATGCCGTGCTGCGGCGCCTGGGCGAGCTGATGAGCGAGCAGGTCCGCCCGGACGCCATCCTGGCACGCGTGGGTGGGGATGAGTTCGCCTTCCTCCTGCGCGAGCACACCCATCCACAGGCGCTCGCCTTCGCCGAGCAGCTCTGCCAGCGGGTGGGTGACGAGGAGTTCCGCTACGAGAGCCAGAGGTTGAAGGTGACGGTGAGCGTGGGCGTGGCCACGCTCGGCGCGGAGGACACGGAGCCTTCGGCGCTGGTGGGCGCGGCGGACCAGGCCCTCTACGCAGCCAAGACCGCCGGCCGAAACCGCGTGAGGAGCGCCGCCTAGTGCGCTGAACGCGCGTGACCTTCCAAGGGGGTACGCGACGCGCCCACCCCCTGATGTCACGCAACTCTGGTTTGCCCCCGCCCCTCGGACGGGCCGAGACTCGCGGCCCATGACGGGCACGGACGCGGTGGTGCAGGCAGTCCTCGAGGGTGACGCGGCCCGCCTTGCCACCCTCTTGCGGGAGGAGCCTGCACGGGCACACGCGCGCGACGCGCAGGGCGTGTCGGCGCTGCTGCTGGCGCTCTACCGCCGGCGAGAGGACATGGCCGCGCTGCTGAGGCATGCGGCGCTCGACGTCTTCGAGGCGGCCGCGCTCGGGGACGACGCGCGGCTCCAGGCGCTGCTGGAGAAGGAGCCCGCGCAGGCGCGCACGCTCTCCGCGGACGGCTTCACCGCGCTCCACCTCGCCGCCTTCTTCGGGCAGCCGGGGGCGGTGCAGGGCTTGTTGCAGCGGGGTGCGGAGCCGGGCGTGGCCGCACAGAACGCCATGCGCGTGCAGCCGCTGCATGCGGCGGTGTCAGGAGCGAGCCTGGCCGTCACCGAGCTGCTCCTCGCCGCCGGTGCCCTCCCCGATGCGCGACAGCAAGGAGGCTGGACGCCGTTGCACTCCGCCGCTCAGCAGGGCCGGGTGGACCTGGTGCGCGCCCTGCTTGCCGCCGGGGCGGACCCGCGCCTGACGAACGACGAGGGCGTCACCGCCGCGCAGCTCGCCCGGGACAGAGGGCATACCGAGGTGATGGAGCTGCTCGTCTCCGCCTGAGCCACGGGCCGACCCGAACGTTGAGGAGCCATCACTGCCGCACCGCGCTAGCCCGCGGCGTCGTGCACGGCGCCGCACTCGACGTGTGGAGTGTCGGCCTCATGCGCGGTGAGGGAGGGTTGGCCCATGGAATGGCTCGAGTTCGACCGTTGGTCCCCCGAGGTGGAGTGGGCGCTCGCGTTGCAGGTGGCACGCGTCGTCGCAACGCGTCCGAGCTCACAGCCCACCCCGCGCATGGACACGCGCGCCCTCGCGAGCCACCTTCAGTCGTTGCTGCGGACCTACCCACCCACCAACCCGTGGGGGCACCCGCCCGGGGAAGTGTGAGAGGTTGCCTGGCTGGTTGGCAGGGGCCCCTGCACCGTTCAGCGGCTTGGCCACCGGGGCGGAGTCCGTTAAAGAGCGCCGGGTGTCGCGCAAGTACGCCCTCCTCCTCGCCCTGAGCCTCACCCTCGTCCTGCTGGACCAGTGGACCAAGTACCTGGTGGTCCGCGACTTCACCGCCCAGTTCGACGGCCGGGACTCCCTCTC
>JAKEEX010000033.1 GCA_022616315.1 Myxococcaceae bacterium | reverse complement strand
GCGAGGTCGCACGTGGCCCCGGTGTAGAGCGTCCCGTCGCCACAGCGCACCATGTACACGCCCCATTGACCCGGGCGGGCGTCACGTCCGTCCACGGCGCGCGAGTCTCCCACGCGGACGCGGGAAGCGCAGCAGCACGTTGCGCCCGCCGGGCCCTGGTGGACCTGGCCCCAGCCTGGCAACGCGTTTGCCCCCGAGGACTGGCAGGCAGCCGGGCACGACGGCTTTTGCCCGCTCCCCGGGCTTCTGCTAGGCACCCCTCTCTCCATGTCCGCTCGTCTCCCCCTGGTCGCCCTGCTCGTTCTGCTCGCCGGCTGCACACGCGGGGAGGGTGTCCCCATGGACCTGCGCCACCAGCGCGGGGGAGGGACGCCGGTGGCCACCTTCGGGGACGACGCCATCACCTCCGAGGAGCTCACGCAGCGCCTCCTCGAGATGAGCCCCTACCTGCGCACGCGCTACCAGACGCCGGAGCAGAAGCGGGAGTACGTGGAGGGGCTGACGCGCTTCGAGCTCCTGGCGCGCGAGGCGGCGCGGCGCGGCCTGCAGAACGACCCCGAGGTGGTGGCCAGCACCAAGAAGGCGATGGTGCACCGGCTGCTGCAGAAGGAGCTGGAGGAGAAGGGCAGCCCCATCACCGACGCGGAGATTGCGGCCTACCACGAGCAGCACCGCGCGGAGTTCCTGCGGCCCGAGGAGGTGAAGCTCGAGGAGCCGCGCACCCGCACCCGCATCATCCAGTCCATCCGCGCGGAGCGGCAGCAGCGCGACTACGAGGCGCTCCTCGCGCGGCTCACGAAGGAGGACGCGCTGAAGGTGAACGAGGAGGCGCTCGCGAAGGTGGAGGTGGACCTCAAGGCCCCCACCCGCGCGCCTTCGGGCCCCGCTCCCGGCTTCATCCCCGCGCCCTCGGCCCAGGGCGGACCCGCGGCACTCCCTGCCCGGGTGCCTCCCTTCCCCACACCGCACTGAGCGGAGCAGCCGCCCCATGTCGTCCACGCCCCTCGCCATCCCCTCCCTGCTCGTGGCCCTCCTCGCCCTCGCCGTGGCACCCGCGTGCCGCCCCGAGGACCCGGATGCGCTCGGCCCGGACGTGGTGGCGCACGTCAACGGAGAGGTCATCCAGCGCGCGGACTTCGAGCGGGAGCTGCAGCGGGAGCTCGCCGCCACGGAGCTGCGCGAGCGCACGCCCGAGCAGGTGGAGCCCTTCAAGCGTGCGCTGCTGGACTCGGCGGTGGAGCGCACC
Source organism: Myxococcaceae bacterium (assembly GCA_022616315.1). Classification (GTDB taxonomy): domain Bacteria; phylum Myxococcota; class Myxococcia; order Myxococcales; family Myxococcaceae; genus JAKEEX01. The sequence continues at coordinate 5,483 of JAKEEX010000033.1, read as the reverse complement.
CTGCTGCTCCAGGCGGCCCGCGAGCTGAACATCCAGGTGGGCCCCGAGGAGGTGGACCGGCGCGTGCTGCGCATCTCCGCGGACTTCCCGGACGAGCAGTTCGAGAGCACGCTCGCGCAGAGCCAGCTGTCCATGGCCCAGCTGAAGCAGCGGACGCACGACATGCTCGTCGTGGAGAAGCTGCTCGCCCAGCACGTCTACGCGCGCGTGGCGGTGACGGAGGCGGAGCTGCGGGACGCCTGGGCCAAGCACGAGGCGGAGTTCACCGAGCCCGAGCGGGTGCGCATGGCGCAGATCGTCGTGCGCGAGCTGGACGAGGCGCGGCGACTCCTGGCGCAGCTCAAGGCGGGCAAAGGCTTTGCCGAGCTCGCGCGCCGCTACAGCCTGTCCGCGGATGCGAAGGTGGGGGGAGACCTCGGCTTCTTCGCCCGGGGCGTGATGCCGCCCGCCTTCGACGAGTGGGCCTTCCGGCTCGCGCCGGGCCAGGTGTCCGACGTGGTGGCCACCGACTACGGTTTCCACCTCTTCAAGGTGCTGGAGCGCAAGCCTTCGCGCAAGCGCGAGCTCTCGGAGGTGCGTGGGGAGCTGGAGAGCAAGCTCCTGGCCGAGCGCCGGGGCGCCGCGCAGGCGAAGTACATCGCGGAGCTGAAGGCGAAGCGGCGGGTGCGCATCAACGAGGCGGCGCTGCAGCTGGTGACGGCCCGTCCGGCCGGGACCACGGCGAAGGACTGAGCGCCCACACGGCAGCGGGAATGACGCGCCTCCCTCAACCCTTCTCCCCTGCCGGGCAGGAGGGCCCTCCGGGCGGGGCGCGGGGAGACCCGAAGGCTTTCGGAAGACTTCTTCGAGGAGCAGAGAGGCATGCGGCAGATGAAGAGCATGGCAGCGGTGGTGGTGGCGGTGGCGACCCTGGGGCTCGCCGTTCCCGCGCGGGCCGAGCTGGTGGACCGCATCGCGGCGGTGGTCAACGGGGACGTCATCGCGCTCTCCGAGGTGGAGGCGCGGGCAGCACCGGAGCTCGACGCCCTGGCGCTGGAGCGCGACGCGACGAAGCGTGGCGAGCAGCGCAAGGAGGTGCTCAAGCGCACCCTGGACCAGCTCGTGGGCGAGAAGCTGCTCGAGGCGGAGGCCAAGGAGCTCGGCATCGAGGTGACGCCCCAGCAGGTGGAGCAGAGCATCCAGGAGGCGATGAAGCAGAACAAGTTCAACGAGGAGCAGTTCGCCCTGGTCCTCGAGCGCGAGGGCTACTCCATGGACACCTACCGGGAGTTCATGAAGAAGCACCTCAGCCGCCTCCAGCTCATCAACTTCAAGGTGCGCCAGCAGGTGAAGGTGTCCGACGAGGACCTCAAGGCCGAGTACGCGCGCTACGCGCGGGCCGAGGGCGCGGACTTCGAGGTGCACGCGCGCCACATCCTGCTGCCGGTCAAGCGCGGCGCCCCCGCCGCCGAGGTGGAGGAGACGCGCAAGAAGGTGCAGACCTTCGCCGAGCAGGCCCGGATGCCCGGCGCGGACTTCGCGGCGCTCGCGCGGCGCGAGAGCAAGGACGGCGCGGCGAAGTCGGGTGGAGACCTCGGCTTCTTCGGCCGCGGGGTGATGGTGCCCGAGTTCGAGCGCGCGGCCTTCTCGCTCGAGCCCGGCAAGGTGTCCGACGCGGTGCGCACGCCCTTCGGCTGGCACGTCATCAAGGTGGAGGAGCGTCGCGCGGTGGACGTGAAGCCCTTTGACGAGGTGAAGGAGGAGCTGCGCGAGCGGCTCGGCTCGCAGCAGATGTCGAAGTACACCGAGCAGTACGTGCAGGAGCTGCGTCAGAAGGGCATGGTCGAGGTCCTCCTGTAGTCGAAGGAGTCCCCTCTCCCCCTGGGAGAGGGCTAGGGTGAGGGGGCCGTGCCCCCCACCGCGCCCCCCCACCGCCCCATCATCGGCATCACCCTCGGCGACGTGAGCGGCATCGGCCCCGAGGTGACCGCGGCAGCGCTCGCCCGCACTGCGGTCCGCAGGGCCCTCCTCCCCGTCGTCTTCGGTGACGGCCCCACCCTCCAGCGCTTCCCCCTCTTCGAGCGCTGGGCGCACGTCGCCCCCGAGGCGCTCGGCCGCGCGAGCCAGCCCACGGTCTGCGTCGTCACGCACCTGGCGGAACGGGACCGCCGTCCCGGCAAGCCCACCCGTGCCGGAGGCCGCGCCCAGTACGCGTTCATCGACGCGGCCATCACCGCGGCGCGCGAGGGCCTCCTGGACGGGCTGTGCACGGCGCCCGTGTCGAAGGAGCAGATCTCCCGCGCCGGCATCCCCTTCATGGGGCACACGGAGGTGCTCGCGCAGGCCTTCGGCCGCGACGTCCTGATGCTGATGGACGGGCCGAGGGTGCGCGTGGCGCTGGCCACCAACCACCTGCCGCTCGCCACGGTGCCGGGAGCGCTGGAGGTGGAGACGCTGGTGGCGCAGCTGCGCCTCCTGAGCGACTCCCTCCGTCCCAGGCTCGGGCGGAGGCCGAGGCTCGCGGTGTGTGGCCTCAACCCGCATGCGGGAGAGGGCGGACTGCTCGGGCGCGAGGAGGTGGAGGTGATTGGGCCCGCCATCGCGCGTGCGCGGCGTCTCGGCGTGGACGCGCACGGACCGCTGCCGGCGGACGGCCTCTTCGCGAAGGTGGACCCCTTCCCGTACGACGCGGCGCTGGCCATGTACCACGACCAGGGACTGGTGGCCGCCAAGGCCCTGGACTTCGAGCGCACCGTCAACACGACGCTGGGGCTTCCGCTGCCGCGCACCTCGCCGGACCACGGCACCGCCTATGCGCTCGCGGGGACGGGGAAGGCGTCCGCGGTGCCCATGACGGAGGCGCTGCTCCGCTGTGCCGAAGCAGCACGCGCTCGAGGGAAACCCATCCGCGCCCACCTCCCCTCTCCCCCTGGGAGAGTGAGAGGGTGAGGGGAAGCAGCGCCGCTCGGGAATACACCCTTCAGCCCACTGTCTGGTCGGCCGGGTCGCACACGGGCGGGAGATGCCGTCGGATGGCTTCCGTCCATCCCGCCCGAGGCGCCCCTCACGTCGACCGGAGGAACATCCCCATGAAGAAGCTCATCGGTTCGCTCGCACTCGTTGCTGCACTCGCCGCCCCCGCGGCGCTCGCCGGAGAGGGCGAGAACTGCCACGACAAGGCCTCCACCGCGGCCAGGTCCGAGGTCTCCAAGCTGGGCGTGGCGGAGCTGGCCAAGCTGCGGCAGGACCCCGCGAAGAAGACGCACGTGGTGGACGCCAACACCGCGGACTTCCGCGCGAAGAATGGCGTCATCCCCGGCGCCATCCTCCTCACCTCCTCGGCCCGCTACGACGCGGCGAAGGAGCTGCCGGCGGCCAAGGCCGAGAAGCTCGTCTTCTACTGCGCCAACCAGAAGTGCGGCGCCTCCCACCAGGCCGCCGCGCGCGCCATGGAGGCGGGCTACACCGACGTGTCCGTGCTGCCCGTGGGCCTGACGGGCTGGAAGGACGCGGGCCAGAAGGTGGCGTCGCTGCCGCAGAGCTGACGACCGGCGCTCCGGGCACTTGCCTTTCCGCTGAACAAGCGTTCAGATGGGCGCTCCCCTTTGGTTCTCAAGGAGAGCGCCATGACCGAGCTTCCCGACAGCCCCGTTGCCCCCGCCCTCAGCTCCCTCTGCGAGCTCTTCACCACCGAGCTGCGCGAGGTGCGCTTCCCCGACGTGGACGGGGCCTCGCTGGCCAGCGCGGTGAACGCAGTGCACACGGCCGCGGCGGAGCTCGCCCGCGCGGAGGCGGTGGTGGAGGCCGCGCGCCAGACGCTGGCGGACAGCCAGGAGGCGCTCCTTCACAGGGGTCAGCGGGCGCTGGCCTACGCGCGCATCTTCGCCGAGGACAACCCGGCCCTTCAGGCGCGCCTGGACGGGCTGCAGCTGCAGCGCGGCGTTCGCCGTGGGGCGCGTCTGGAGGCCGCCGCCACCGCGCCGGCCGCCACCGCCGAGCCCACCGTGCCCCGCCGCCGCGGCCGCCCGCCGAAGGCCGCCACGGCGGAGACGGGCCTCTTCATGAATGGCGAGGGCTCCACCATCGAGGCCACGCTCATCGGGGCTGGCGCCTAGTCGAACTCCAGCCGCACCCGTGCCCCTGCGGGCCGCCAAACGCGGATGGCGGACAGGGGCACGCCCTGGTGGAGGAGCCCCTCGATGTGCGCGGCCACGGCCTCACGCGGCAGCGGCGTGTACTGCGGTCCCTCCGGCCCCTCGTGCACCACCAGGCGCTGCTCCTCGGGGCGGGGCACGGGGGAGACCGCGGGGGTCCCCACCGCGGGCGTCAGCTGTGGGGCGCGCTCGGTGCTGCCCGCGTCCGGGCCGTGCGCCATCCGCTGCTCGATGACACGGGCGAAGCGCGGAACGTGCGGAACGTTGCCGCTGTAGCGCCCGTCGATGATGGACTGGGCCACCATCCAGTCGGTGAGGCAGGTGACGATGGCCTGCTTCTGAGGGAAGCGGCGGTGGTGGTTCTCCTTGATGAGGGCCCACATGGAGCCCCACGCCGGCTGCTCCAGGTGCACCAGCTGCGCCGGCTCGCCGTTGTCGGTGATGGCGTGGCCCCCGCCCGCGTCCAGCACCTGGCACACCTCGGCGTCCAGCTTCTGCCGCACCGCCTCGTCCCCCAGGAGGCTGTTCTCCCGGAGGAAGCCCTCCGCCCGCTCGCGGAAGCGCTGGACCGCGTGGTCCATCACCGCGAAGCGCTGCGTGTATCCCTCCAATGGGGCCTGTTGTGCATTGCCCATCCGCGTCTCCCCTCCAGCTTCACATCGACGTGTTGGTGCTTTCGAGTGTACCGGAAAGTGACAGCATCTGTGAAATTCTATTGCAGTGTGCACGTGTAGGATACGCAGCACGGACGGGTGTTGCGCAATAGGGTGTGGGGTGTCATGCGCAGGGCATCCACCCGTCCCTGGTTCCTCCGCAGCCGTGGGCGTTGGCTCGCCTTCGTGGGCGGCCTCTTCCTCGCCTCACTCGGGTGCTTCGCCGGGACGCTCTGGTGGGCGGTGGAGCGGCGACAGCAGGAAGCGGTGCGCGTGGTGCGGCACGCGGACCTGCACCACCTGGCGCTGCAGGCGGCGGAGGCGGACCCGCGGGTGGTGGCGCTCCTCGGCAGCCCGCTTCAGGCAGCTGCGCTCGAGCTCGGACGCCACGGGCGCACGACCGACGGGGCGAGGGTGGACTTCAGCTTCGAGGTGAGCGGACCCCTCGGCCGCGGCCGGATGCGCGCACAGGCGCTGTGGCCCAGGGCCGAGGAGGGCTGGCGCCTGGTGCACCTGGAGCTCGCGCACGCGGGCGGCGCGCTGGAGCTTCGGGCCTCGCCGGATGTGGAGCGCTGACGGGCGCGGTAGAACCTCCCCAGAATCGGCATAGGGGGCTGACGGTTGTCCCGTCAGCACCCCTGCCACACCACCGGACAAGCGGGTCCGCATCCGGCGGTTCGTAGGGTTGAGGTTAGCG
>JAKEEX010000032.1 GCA_022616315.1 Myxococcaceae bacterium | reverse complement strand
TGTCGCTCGCACGCGGAATCCGGCTCGCCCCGATGACGCTCGTCGCCCCGGGACAGTCGCTCACGGCGCGCGCGACTCTCGACGCAGGGCAGCTCGATGCAACGCTCACCACGAAGGGGCTGGACCTCGCGAAGCTTCCCGCTCTCCTCGTGGACCGCGAGCTTCGCCTCTCCGGAAGCCTCGACGCGGACATCACCGCGCGCGGGACGCTGCCGCTCCCGGCGGTGAGGGCGCGCGCCTCGCTCTCCGGGGGTTCATTCCGTGACTACCGTGGCCTCGACGCCGTGCTCGACGCAACCTACGCACGGGACCGGGCGAGAGGCACGCTCACCGCGCACACCTCGGCCGGCTCCGCGCACACCACCTTCGACATCCCGGTGCAGGCCACGCTGCGCGGGCGCCGGGCACCTCTCTCCCTCTCCATGACGCTCGAGGAGGCACGCATCGAGCGCGCGCTGGCGCTGCTCGGCCGCACCGAGCCCTACGCGGGCGCCCTGAGCGGGACCCTCGAGGTGAATGGGATGGCGAACGACCCCCGCATCGCCCTCGAGCTCCAGGGCACCGACCTGCGCAAGACGGACGCACAGGGCAAGGCGCTCGCCCCGCTCTCCGCGGACCTGTCGCTGTCCAGCGAAGGGGAACGCGGCGCACTCGCGGGGCGGCTGGAGGTGCGCGGACTGGCGGACGAGGCATCCCTCGCCCTTCGCACGCCCTTCACCGTGGCCGCGCTCCGCGAAGCCGCAAACGACCCCGAGCGTCTGCGCGCCGCCACGCTCGAGCTCGAAGCCCACGTGAAGGCCCTCCCGCTGAAGGCGGCCGAGGCGTTCGGCCTCGTCTCGCAGGCCCGGGGCACCGCTTCCCTGGAGCTCACCGCGGCGGGTCCGCTCCGGGCACCCGTGGGCAAGGCCCACGTCACGCTCGCGGGTGCCTCCATCGAGGGACGTCCCCCGCTCGACGCAGCGCTCGAACTGGAGGCCACACCCGAGCGTGTCCTCGCCTCCGTGCACGGTGCGCTCGCGGGTCAGCGACTCCTGGACGCAGAAGCGGAGCTGCGTGCCCCGCTGGCGCAGGTGCAGAGCCT
>JAKEEX010000319.1 GCA_022616315.1 Myxococcaceae bacterium | reverse complement strand
GGTTCGTCAGTCGTTACACCCGCTCGGTGAAGCGAGAGCCACCGCCCGGGACCGTAAGCGCGGCTCATGCAACACGGCGTCCGTCTCCTCCACCAACGTGCGAAACACGTCAGCAGCAGGCATGCGGCGCGCCAGCGCCGCGCTCTGTCCCGCCCACAGCGCCAGCAGATCCGCTCGACCCGCGGCGGCGGCCGCTCTGCGCAAGGGCTGCGTCAACGCGTTCTGCGCCGGATAGGGAAGAACGTCGTCCAGATGCTGGCCCATCGTGAGCATGAACCCGTTCTCTATCCCGCGCGCCAGACGACCCGAGAAGACGCGGGTGAGGCGCGTCGTGCGCGCTTCTGGAGTCCCCAGGAGCTTCTTGTGAACCTCGGGTGCCCCCGCCTCGTTCGAGGCCAGGAACGCGGTTCCTATCTGGACGCCCTCTGCACCGAGCGCGAGCGCCGCGGCAATGCCTCGACCATCCGAGATGCCGCCCGCCGCGAGGAGTGGCGTGGACACGGCGCTGGCCAGCTGAGGCACCAGCGACATGGTACCGACCAGTGAGGCCTCGACGGGTCGAAGGAAGGAGCCCCGGTGACCGCCGGCATCACTCCCCGAGGCGGTGATGACGTCGACGCCCGCCTCCTCCAGGGCCACGGCCTCCTCCACGGTCGTCGCGGTGCCGAGCGTCTTGATGTTGCGAGCCCTGGCCGCGCGGAGGATGGCCACATCCGGCACCCCCATCACGAAGCTGAAGACCGGCGGTCGGGCCTCGAGCAGAGCCTCCACCTGGTCCTCGAAGCGCGGTACAGGGTCACCCGCTCGTCGGGGCTCGGGGACACCCAGTTGCTGGAAGTACGGTCGGAGCCGTCCGAGTGCGCGAGCAAGCGCTTCGTCCGGGACGACTGCATCATCCTGGCCCACGATGGGCACCCAGAGGTTCATCGCGAAGGGCCTGGAGGTGCGCTCAGCGATGTCTCTCACCGTGCGCTGGATGGCCTCCGGCGTGAAGTTGACCGCCCCGAACGAGCCCAGGCCCCCGGCGTTCGAGACCGCAGCCGCCAGCGCGCTCGTCGAGTACCCTCCGCCAAAGGGCCCCTGGATGATGGGGTACTCGATGTCGAGAACTTCCGTCACACGGGTCCGTGTCCACATGCTCAGACCTCCGCCTCCGGAGGTACCTCCTCGTCTTCGTAGGTGCAGTGGCGGAGGTGCTCGCGCGCACGGTGGAGCAGGACGCGAACGTAGCCATCCGAGATGCCAAGCACCTTCGCGACCGCCTCCCGGGGCTGCTCGTCCAGCAGGCTGAGCGTGATGACCTGTCGCTGAAGGCGTGCCATTCGCAGGATGCACCCCTGGACTCGCCCCAGCTCCTCCGCCCGCGCGATGAGCTCCTCGCTCGTCGTGGTGTCTTCCGTCACCATCCCCGCTTCCAGGAGGAGCCGAGCCCGCGCGTGACGTGAGCGCTTGCGCTGGCGGTTCTGGAGGTTGTGACGGAGAACGACCGTCAGCAGCTTCGCGGAGTCCTCGGACGCGTTCGCAATCGCCCGGGCTTCCGGGAGCCTCAAGAACGAGAGGATGCTCTCCTGGACTGCGTCCAGTGCATCTTCCGCATCGAGGCCACGGTTCCTCGCGTACGCCAGCAACCTGGCTCGGTGCTCGTGAACCAGCACCGCCACCCAGGACAGAAAGCCCGGGGGCGCGTGGTGCTCCAGGGGTGTCGCGTTCGTGTCGTTGACTGCCATGTGTCGACTCCTCGGGGCGGACCATGGTCCGCAGAGACCCCTTCCCCCGGCTCAGGTCGGCAGGAGCGGCCGCGTTACGAATAGTCGTTCGAATCCTCCGCCGCCCGGGAACGCCCCCCTGAGGGGGCGGGGGAGGCTTCGGCGCCTCGCTCGAGGGGCTCCGCCATCACCCGGATGGAGGCCCGCGATGCGATCGGCCGCACGCTCGCCGACCACTGCCGAACCTCCAGATCGACGGCTTCGAGCCCTGACGAGCGGGAAATGCCTTGACGGAGAGTATCTTGACATTAAGATAATGCCATGACGAAGGCCGCTGGCCGTGAAGGAGCGTCCGACACCACGGGGACCCATGTGTGGCTGGTGATGATGAAGGCGCACCGCGCCCTCGAACGGCTGGCGACGCGGAGCATCGAGTCGCTCGGGTTCGGGCTCTCCGACTTCGGCGTCATGGAGATGCTCCTCCACAAGGGGCCACAGCGGGTCAACGACATCGGGGCGCGCATCGGGCTCACCAGCGGGGCCATCACCACCGCGGTCGATCGACTCGAGTCCGGCGGTCTGGTCGTGCGGGAAGCTCACGAAACCGATCGCAGAGCCCGGGTCGTGCGGTTGACCGCACGTGGACGGGAGCAGGCGGTCAGGGTCTTCGCCGGCCACAAGCGAGCGATGGATCTGGCCGCCAGTGCGCTGTCCGAGCGCGAGAGCGCCACCCTCATTCAACTGCTCAAGAAGCTCGGCGCTTCTGCCGAGCAGAGCGCAGATTCACCAGCCCTGGAGGACTAACCATGTTGCCGCAAATTCAGACTCCGGTCCGTGGCGTCGTTCATCGTACGCGCGGTCACACCCGGGGGCCCATCACTCGACTGATGAGCCCGTCCCATGTGGGGCAGATGGTGAAGCCCTTCGTCTTCCTCGATTTCGCCGCATTCGACGAAGGCGACGAGCGCATTCCCATGGAGCTCCTCTGGCATCCCCACTCGGGCATCGCGACCGTGACCGTGATGCTCGAAGGAGCCGTGCGCATCGCGGAGACGACAGGCAAGAACGATGTCCTGCCGAAGGGGAGCATCGAGTGGATGCGTGCGGGGAACGGCGTGTGGCACACCGGAGAAGTCGGACCGGGTGACACGAAGGTGTTCCAGCTCTGGGTGGCTCTTCCGCCGGAGCTCGAGAACGGACCAAGCCAGAGCCACTATGTCATGCCCGACGAGGTCCCGACGGACGGTCGCGTGCGCGTGATCCTGGGAACCTACGCTGGCATGACGAGCCCCATCGCCGCGCCATCGATGATGACGTACCTCCTCGTGAGCCTGGAGGATGGCGAGCGCTGGACCTATACGCCGCCGGAGGGTCACGACGTGGCGTGGGTCGCCGTCAGCGACGGGGTCCTCCGGGCAGCGTCGCGCGTTCCGAGCGGCGAGATGGCTGTCTTCGCCAAGGGCCCGGAGCCCATCGACTTCATCGCCGACGGAGCGACGCGATTCGTCCTCGGGTCGGCGCGTACGCATCCGCACGAGCTCGTGCTCGGGTCCTACTCCGTGCACACGAGCGAGGATGCGCTACGGAAGGGAGAAGCCGAGATCCGCCGCATCGGCAATGAGCTCCGCGCGAACGGAACGCTCAGGCGCTGACCAGGGTTGGACGCTGTGTGCTGGAGCGACTCGCTACCGCCCGAAGAACGACACCTGCTGAAAGCGCAGGCCGGCCAGGATCTGCTCCACCCGCGCGTCGGACAGTGATCCGACGCGGTCACCTAGGCGGGCCTTGTCGACCGAAGAGACCTGCGACACGACCACGACGCTCTGCCTGGGAAGGTTCCCTTCGCCCACCTCCAGCAGGACGTTCCCCGGCTCGCTCGCCCGGTGCAGGTTCGACGTCAACGCGCACACGACCACGGTCGTGATGCGCGAGTGGTTGAAGACGTCGTCCTGAACCACCACGTGGGGATGGGAGTAGTCCGGGGCAGGCCCCCGCGAGTCATCTGGCTCGATCCAGAACACGTCACCACGGCTGATCCTCGCCGGACGTGTGCCCGTGGCCTCTCCCGTGTTCGTCTTCATCGTGCGCTCGCGAGATGGGCCCGCGGGATGCCCGCGCTCCTACTCCTCCGACTTCGCACCCACGAACTGGTCGCCCTTCTCGCGGAAGAGCTGATTGAAGCTCGTGAGCGAGCCGTAGATGCGCGTGATGTAGCCCTGCATCTCGACCTTCTCGGCATCCGACAGCTTCGGGTGCGCATTGAGCTTCTGCTCGAGCACGCGCAGCCGGTCCCGCACCATCACCACCTTGTGGAACAAGGTATCGATGGGCAGCTCCGAGCCCTTCACCTCGGCCTTGCCGGGCACGAGCTGCAGCTTCCCGCCTTCCCACTTCTGGGCGAGCGGAGGAGGCTCGGCGTCGAGGGTCGCCTCGCGGATGAGGTCAATCAGGTCCTGTCGGGTCATCTGAAGGTCTCCCAGGTCCACCTGTGAGTCAGGGTCCGCGCGCCGTCGAATCACCACCGGCGCCACGCTCCGGGGCGCTCGCGCCGCCGGCACGCGTCCGGGCAAAGGCGCCGGCGCGGCCACCCCGCCCTTCGGCGCGAAGGCGTTGCAGATGGGCGCGGAGGGCGGGAACAGGCCCCTGTTCTCCTGCACCCTGCACGGGCCCACCCAGCCGCGGTGGTCCACCGAATGCGGGCGCCACAGCTTGCAATTGCCGCACACCTGGGCGTCCGGCGGGAACTCGGGCAGCGGCGGGAGGGGCGCGTCACTCATGTCCGGGCGCACTCATAGCGCCCTCGCGTTCCCGCGCACAGCGTCCTTGGGGGTGCCCCTCGCGCGGCACCTGCACGAGCGAGGGGGCACACCCGCGGGAGGAGGGTCGTTCAGTGAGCGCCACTGCCCGCCGTGGGCGCCCCCGTGCGCACGCCGAGCTCTCGCAGCAGGGCGTCCGCGTCCTCCACCTGGTCCAGCAGCCACAGGACGTAGCGCACGTCCACGCTGATGTTGCGGGCCACCTCGGGGTTGAAGCCGAAGTCGTTCGCCACGTTCTCCCAGACGCGGTCGAAGTTGACGCCCACCAGGCGCCCCTCCGCGTCCACGGTCGGACTCCCCGAGTTGCCGCCGGTGGTGTCGGCGTCTGCCAGGAAGGCGACAGGCACGTCCTTCAGGCCCGGATCCACCCAGCGCCCGAGCTTGCCCGCGCGCGCCGTCTCGCGAAGCTTCTCCGGCACGTCGAACGGCTTCTCACCGGTGTGCTTCTCGAGGATTCCCGAGAGCGTGGTCTGCGGGAGGGCCATGAGGCCGTCACGCTGGCGGTAGCCCTGCACGTGCGCGAAGGTGACGCGCAGCGTGCTGTTCGCATCCGGTGCCACGGGCTTGCCCGCGTGGGCCAGCACGGCGCGGCGCCACGCCGGCCGCAGCCGGTAGGCCTCTCCCGCCTTGCGCTCCTCCGCGTCCCTCAGCGCCTCGAGGTCCGTCGCCAGCGCGAGCCCGAGGTCCACGAGAGGGTCCTTGCGTGCTCGCAGCTGCGCCGGGGTCTCCCCCGCCATCTTCCGCCGCTCGGTCGCCGAGAGCACCTTGCTGCGCTTGTAGAGGGCGGCCACCTTCGCCTCCACCTGTGCCGCCGTGGAGCGCGCACCGAAGGCGCGGTCGATGGCCGGAATGCGCGAGCCCTCGGGCAGCACCAGCGCGCGGCGCACGAACGCGGCGAAGAGCGCGCGGTCCGCGGGAGCGAAATAGTTCTTCTGTTGGCGCTCCAGCATGTCCATGAGCTCCGGCCGCTTGCGGTCCATGAGCATCGGGTCGCGCTCCATGTCCGGCTTCTCTTGCGCCAGCGCCATTCGGGCCACGATCGTGGAGAGCGCCAGCCCCTTGGCTCCCACCCCACGCCGCGCGGTGTCGAGCAGGAAGTCGCGCTCGAACGTCTCCGCGTCCCGCGCCGCGCGCGAGCGCAGCGACTCACGGGCCGCGAGCGCAGCACCCTTCAGGTCCGCACGCCCCTGGACGAAGCGAACCACCGCCTCCTCTGCGGCGCGCTGCTTCTCCACGATGCGGCCGCGCGCCAGGCCCACGAGCTGGCCCTGCGCGTTCTTGTAGCGGTTCTGCAGCCCCTTCAGGTCCGACGCCACGGCGATGGCCCCTGCGGAGTCCTTCGTAGTGGTGGACTCGAGCAGCCGGATGTATTCGCCGTACACGTCCACGGTGCGCGGCAGCAGGCGCTCCGCACGCGCGGCCATCTCCTCGGCGAGCAGCGCGCGGACGGTGCTCCCCGGGTACCCGAGCACCATCACGAAGTCGCCCGGGGACACCCCCTTCGTGGACAGAGGGAAGAAGAACTCGGGCTTGTGCGGAACGTTGGCGGGCGCGGCGGGCGCGGGCTTTCCGTCGGGACCCGTGTAGACACGAACGATGGCGAAGTCACCGGTGTGGCGCGGCCACATCCAGTTGTCCGTCTCTCCGCCGTAGTTCCCCACGCCACCCGGGGGCGCGTACACCAGGCGCACGTCCTGGAACTCGGTGGACTCGATGAGCGTCCACTGCACGCCCCCGTCGAACACCGACACCTGGCAGCGCGTGTCCGGCTTCTGCTCGCACCGGGCGACGAGCTCCTTCTCCTTGCGGTCGATGGCCTGGAAGCGGGCGCGGTCATCCGCCCCCTCCGGAATCGCCGCGAGGACCTCCCGCGTGACGTCGGTGAAGCGCCGCGGCACCTTCACCCGGACGCCCTTGCCTGCCAGCTCCTCGTCGCGACGGCGCGCAAGAAATCCATTCGTCAGCAGATCGTTGGAGGGAGTGCTGTGCTCCTGGATGATGCCGTAGGCGCAGTGGTGGTTCGTGATGACGAGCCCGGAGTCGGAGATGAACGAACCCGAGCAGCCCCCCACACTCACCGTCCCCGCCAGCAGCCCCGTGCCCCGCTCCGGATCCCACAGTCGGGACGGCGGCAGCTTCAGGCCGAGCTGCTTGAGCCAGGCCGGGTCCAGCTCCAGCACCTGCTGGGGCGTCCACTTGCCATCCACCGCGAGCGCGGGCGTGGCCAGGACGACGACGAGTCCGAGGAGTAGGCGTCTCATGCGTCCTTCCTTACCGTGCAAGCTGGCTCTTGTGTATCCGTGGACGCGAGCCCCGGTCCGACGCCTACCCCCCTGGCGGACGTCACCCCACATGGAGGCACACCGATGAGGACCGCCAGCGGTACGCAGGTGGGGCCGGGGCGACTGCTGGCCCTCGTGCTCTTCGTGGGCCTGGGCATCGCCTTCTGGGATTCGCCGCTCCTGTGGCCCCTCAAGCTGCTCGTGGTGATGATGCACGAGACGGGACACGCCGCGGCCGCGCTCCTGGTGGGAGGGAGCGTGGAGCGGGTGCTCATCACCTCCGGTGAGGCGGGCGAGTGCCTCTCTCGTCTTCCCGCGTCATTCCTGGGACAGGTCGTCGTCTTCTCCGCGGGCTACCTCGGGAGCACGCTGGCCGGGGCGATGTTGCTCGTCGCGACGCTTCGCTTCCAGCTGCGGCGCCCCGTCCTGGTGCTCGCGTCCGTGTGGCTCGGTGCTATGGGTGTGCTCTACGCAGGGGACCCGTTCACCCTCGCCTTCTGCCTCGGAATGGCCGCGCTGCTGGCGCTCGGAGCGCGCCTCCTCCCCGATGGCGCAGTGGACGCGGTGAACCTGTTCCTCGCGGCCTTCTCCGTGCTCTACGCGCTCGTTGATCTGCGCGACGACCTCTGGGACAGCGCGGTGCGCGCGCACAGCGACGCCGCGCTCCTTGCGCAGATCACCTGGGTGCCCGCGCTCGTCTGGGCAGCCCTGTGGACGCTCGCGTCCTTGCTCCTGATGGGCGCCTCTCTCGCATGGACCCTGCGAAGAGAGCGGTCCCCCACCCTGCCCTTCGCCCCACTCCCCTCTCCCCCTGGGAGAGGGGCAGGGTGAGGGGAAGCGGGCGAAGCTGCGAACCCCAACTCACCCCCGAGGCCGCATCCGGAACGCCACGAACGACGCGAGGTCGTGGAACTGGAAGTACGGATTGTGCGCCTTCACTTCACCCATCGCCGCCACCGGCACGTCCGCGTAGTCGTGCCCGGGGAAGAGGCGCGTGTCATCCGGCAAGCGGAGCAGCACCTGCGAGATCGAGCGGTACATGTCCTCCGGATTCCCACCCCGGAGGTCACACCGACCGCACCCGTTGATGAAGAGCGTGTCTCCGGACACGAGCGCTTCGTCCACGGACAGGCACTGGCTCCCCGGCGTGTGCCCGGGCGTGTGAAGCGCGCGCATGCGCAGCGGGCCCACGTCGAAGACATCTCCGGGACCGAGCGGCCGCACCGCGTCCCGCAGTTTCTGAAGGTCCGGTGAGAACTCGAGCTCCGCACGCTGGCACCACACGGGCACGTCGTGCCGGCTGAGCAGCTCCGGCAGACCATTGATGTGGTCACCGTGGCAGTGCGAGACGAAGACTCCCGTGATCCGCTTGCCATCCGCTGCAGCGGCCGCCTCGATCGCGGGGACGTCCCACGCCGGATCCACCACCACGACCTCGGGCGCACCTGGCGCACCCACGAGGTACACGAAGTTCTTCATGGGCCCGAGCTCGAGCTGGCGGATGTAGAGCTGCGGAGTCGACGTCATTGGCGAGCCTCCTGCTTCACAACCCCCTCGCCCTGTCCCTCTCCCAGGGGGAGAGGGGAGTGGGGAGGGAGAGGGGGAAGGGATTCTGCCGCACGTACCGTCGGCTGCCCTCCGTGCATCCGGGATGTGTCCGGCGTCATCGCAGTGTTTCGAGCCCATGGCGTGAGCGCGGTCCACGCGATACGATACATCTGTTCAGTGTGGTCCCGCTAACCACGCGTAACCCCTCGACTTCTTTACACATCGCGGGCGGGCCTGATAAGCCGCCCCACCCCTGGAAGCACGGCGAATGGCCGCCGGCGACCGACCCAGACGTGAGCGTATGAAGACCTCCGCTGTGAAGAACGAAGAGCAGGCGCCTCGCAAGCGGCGCGGCGGCCAGGACGCCACCAGCGGCGCGGGTGGCGGTGGCGGCGGCCAGGCCCTCCCCGCGGTCCTCGCGGACGAGGCACGCCGGCGCTACCTGAACTACGCCCTGTCGGTCATCACCTCGCGCGCACTGCCGGACGTGCGCGACGGCCTCAAGCCCGTGCAGCGGCGCATCCTCTTCGGGATGTTCAGCGACCACCGGCTCACCTGGGACACCAAGCACACGAAGTCCGCCAAGGTGGTCGGTACCATCCTCGGTCAGTACCACCCGCACGGTGACACGGCGGTGTACGACGCGCTCGTGCGCCTGGCGCAGGACTTCTCGCTGCGCTACCCGCTCGTGGATGGCCACGGCAACTTCGGCTCGCTCGACGGCGATGCCGCGGCGGCCATGCGCTACACCGAGTGCCGCCTGTCGAAGCTGTCCAGCGAGCTGCTCGAGGAGCTGGGCAAGCGGACGGTGGACTTCCGCCAGAACTACGACGGCTCCACGCAGGAGCCCACGGTGCTGCCGGCGCGCGTGCCGCAGCTGCTGATGAACGGCGTGACGGGCATCGCGGTGGGCATGGCCACCAACATCCCACCGCACCACCTGGGCGAGCTGGTGGCCGCCTGCGTGGACCTCATCGACGACCCGAAGCTGGAGACGAAGGACCTCCTCAAGCACGTCAAGGGCCCCGACTTCCCCACCGGTGGCCAGGTGCTCAACTCGAAGAAGGAGCTCCGGGACATCTACGAGACCGGCCAGGGCACGCTGCGAGTCCGCGGCGAGTACAAGGTGGAGGACCTGCCCCGCGACGGACAGCAGGTCGTCATCACCTCCATCCCCTACGCGGTGAACAAGGCCAACCTGGTGGCGAAGATCGGCGAGCTCGTGCGCGAGCGGACCGTGCCGCTCATCATCGACGTGCGCGACGAGTCCACCCGGGACGTGCGCGTCGTGCTGGAGCTCAAGAAGGAGGCCAACCCCGAGCTGGTGATGGCCTACCTCTACAAGAGCACGTCGCTGCAGACCAACTTCAACGTCAACATGACGTGCCTGGTGCCGACGCCGGGCTCCCCTACGCCCCAGCCGCGGCGGTTGGACCTCAAGAGCATCCTCCAGTACTTCCTCGATTTCCGGCTGGACGTCGTCACGCGGCGGCTGACCCACGAGCTCGGGAAGCTCAGGGAGCGGCTGCACATCCTCGAGGGCTTCGAGAAGGTCTACGACGCCCTCGACGAGATGATCCGCATCATCCGCAAGTCCGACGGCAAGGCGGACGCGGCGCAGAAGCTCATCGCGCGCTTCAAGCTGGACGAGCTCCAGGTGGACGCCATCCTGGAGATGAAGCTCTACAAGCTCGCCCGCCTGGAGATCCTCGTCATCCAGAACGAGGCGGCGGAGAAGCGGGTGGAGATCAAGCGCCTGGAGGGCCTCCTCAAGAGCAAGGCGAAGCTGTGGGGCCTGGTGAAGGCGGAGCTCCAGGGCGTCGCCAAGGAGTACCTGGACAAGCGCAGGACGCGCATGGGTGGCGCCGAGGAAATCGAGGTCTCCGAGGACGCGTTCATCGTGGACGAGGACGCGCACATCATCCTCACCCGGGACGGCTGGGTGAAGCGTGTGCGCGAGGTGAAGGACCCCACCACCACCCGCCTGCGCGAGGGCGACGAGGTGATGGCGGTGGTCGCCGGCTCGCTCAAGAGCAACCTGGTGTTCTTCAGCAGCCACGGCAGCGCGTACGTCACCCGCTT
>JAKEEX010000318.1 GCA_022616315.1 Myxococcaceae bacterium | reverse complement strand
TCGAAGGCGCGGCCGCTCTGGAACTCGTCCTCGAAGCGATAGCCCGGATCCCCGCGGCCGGTGCCCGTGGGATCCCCACCCTGGATCATGAACCCCGGGATGACGCGGTGGAAGACGAGCCCGGCGTAGAACGGCTTGCGGCTCATCTGGCCGCTCTTCGGATCCCGCCACTCCTTCTCCCCGGCCGCGAGCCCCACGAAGTTGGCCACCGTCTTCGGCGCGTCCTTCGAGAAGAGGCGGACCACCACGTCCCCCTCGGACGTCCGGAGCGTGGCGTACAGGTCCGTGCCCGCGAGCACCTTCTGCGTCCACTTGCCGGGTGCCGCAGGGGCCGGCTTCTGCTCGGGCTTTGCCTGCGCGAGCGCCAGGAGCGGGAGGGCGAGCGCTGCCACGAGGAGGGGGCGGATCATGGCCGGGTTCATACGCACGACCCGGGCCCCGAACCAAGGAGTTTCAGGGGCCGGAGTGTGACGCGTTCAGCATCTGGAGGGCGTCACGCGCCGCCGCCTGCTCGGCCTCCTTCTTGCTCCGCCCGCTCGCCCGGGCGGAGACCGTGGAGCCGATGGTGACCTCCACCTCGAACGTCTTGGCGTGCTCCGGGCCGCTCTCGGCCACCACGCGGTAGCGCGGAGACTGCTTGAGGCGCAGCTGAGCGTCCTCCTGCAGGCGCGTCTTGAAGTCGGTGCCGCTGCGGCCCTGGGCCACGCCCTCCAGTGTGTCCGTGAAGAGCCGGTCCACGAGGGCGAGCGCCGAGGGCAGTCCGCCCGATAGGTAGAGGGCACCGATGACGGCCTCGAGCGCATCCGCGAGCACGCTCGCCTTCTCGCGTCCACCCGTGCGCTCCTCCCCCTTGCCCAGGAGGAGCAGCTCTCCCAGCCTCACGACCCGCGCCACGCGCGCGAGCCCCTCCTCGTTGACGATGAGGGCCCGCAGCTTGGAGAGCTCCCCCTCTGTGGCGAGCGGGAAGCGCTCCATCAACCGGTGGCTGATGGCGAGGTCCACGACCGCGTCCCCGAGGAACTCGAGGCGCTCGTTGTCCGAGGGCACCTCGCCTGGATGTTCGTTGACGTAGCTCTTGTGCGTCAGGCTCGAGAGAGCAAGGCCCTCGTCTTCGAAGCGGACGTGGAGCCTGCCTTCCAGCGACCTGACGCGTTCCGCGGCATTGAGCCTGTGGCCCGCCACCTTCGCCTCACTCCGCGAGCTGGCTCGCAAGCTCGTCGGCCAGCGCGTAGGGGTCCGCGGTCCGGTCCGCGATGCGGCCGGCCACCTCTGCGAGGTGGCCCCGCTCGCGCTCGAGCCGCGCCAGGGCACTCTTCAGCAGCCGCTCGCGCAGGATGGCCACGAACTGCATCTGGGCGCGGGCCTGCTCGCGCGCCTTGCGCTCGCCGGTGCTCTCCAGGTGGACGCGGTGGCGCTCCACCGCCGCGACGAGCTCGTCCACGCCTTTGTCGCGGGAGGCCACCACCTTGAGGATGGGCGGCTCCCACTCCGGGTCCTGCACGGGCGCCTCCACGGGCAGGCCGTGCGCCTTCGCCATCACCATGCGGTGGTGGGCGTCGTGGTCCATGGGGGGCGCCTTGATGGCGTGACGCAGCTCCAGCATGGAGCGCAGCTCGCGCACGGCGCGGTCCGCCCCGTCCAGGTCCGCCTTGTTCACGACGAAGACGTCCGCCACCTCGAGGATGCCCGCCTTGATGGCCTGGATGTCGTCCCCCATGCCGGGGACCACCACCACGAGCGTGGTGTGCGCCATCTGGGCGATGTCGATCTCGTCCTGCCCCACGCCCACCGTCTCCACGAGGATGACGTCGCGGCCCATGGCGTCCATGACGCGGATGCAGTCCCCCGTCGCGCGCGACAGGCCGCCCAGGTTGCCGCGCGTGGCCAGGCTGCGGATGAAGACGCCCGGGTCCGTGGCGTGGTCCTGCATGCGGATGCGGTCACCGAGGATGGCGCCGCCGCTGAACGGGCTCGTCGGGTCCACCGCGAGGACCCCCACCGTCTTCCCCTGCTTCCGGTAGAGCGCGATGAGCCGGTCCGTGAGGGTGGACTTGCCCGCGCCGGGCGAGCCCGTGATGCCCACGACGTACGCCTTCCCGGTGCGCGGAAAGAGCGCCTGCAGCTCGCGCGTGGCCGCCGGCCGTCCGTCGTCGATGTCACGCATCAGCCGGGAGGCGGCGCGGATGTCACCGGCCAGCACCCGTTCGGAAATGCTCACGTCTCTAGCTCCCCGCCCTGAAGGTTTCGCGGGCGATGATGGTGCGCTGCACCTCGCTCGTGCCCTCGCCGATCTCGCAGAGCTTCGCGTCCCGGAGGATGCGCTCCACCGGGAACTCGCGGGTGTAGCCGTAGCCGCCGTGGATCTGCAGGGCCTTGTTCGCCACGCGCGTGGCCACCTCGCTCGCGAAGAGCTTGGCGATGGAGGCCTCCCGGACGTAGGGCTTGCCCGAGTCCGCGAGGGCCGCGGCGCGGTAGACGAGCAGCCGGGCCGCCTCGAGCTCGGTCTTCATGTCCGCGAAGAACCAGCGGATGGCCTGGAAGTCCGCGATGGGCTGGTCGAACGCCGAGCGCTCCTGCGCGTAGCGGAGGGACTCGTCCAGCGCCGCCTGCGCGAGGCCCACCGCCAGCGCCCCGATGGTGATGCGGCCCCCATCCAGGATCTTCAGCGTGTCGATGAACCCCTGGTCCACCTCGCCGAGCCGCTGGGAGTCCGGAACCTCCACGTTCTCCAGGATGAGCTCGGCGGTGTCCGAGCTGCGCATGCCCATCTTCCCGTGGATGGGGCGCTGGCTGAAGCCGGGCATCCCCTTCTCGAGGATGAAGGCGGTGATGCCCTTCTGCTTCTTCTCCGGCGAGGTCCGCGCGAGCACCACGAAGGTGTGGCCCACGGTGCCCTGGGTGATGAACATCTTCGCGCCGTCGAGGACCCAGCCGTCGCCCTTGCGCGTGGCGGTGGTCTTCATGCCCGCGGCGTCCGAGCCGCTCCCCGGCTCCGTGAGGCCCCACGCCCCGAGCCACTCCCCCGTCGCGAGCTTCGGGAGGTACTTGCGCTTCTGCTCGTCGCTTCCGAACAGCCGGATGTGGCTCGTGCCGAGCCCGTTGTGCGAGGCCACGGTGAGCGCGAGCGAGCCGTCCGCGCGCGCCACCTCCTCCACCGCGACCGCCACGGCGAGGGCGTCCATCCCGGCGCCGCCGTACTCCTCGGGCACGCGGATGCCCAGGGCGCCGAGCTCTCCCAGCTCGCGGACCACGTCCGCGGGGAAGCGCTCGTCGTGGTCCCACTCCCGGGCGTGCGGGCGGACCCTGTTGTCGCAGTACTCGCGCAGGGAGGCCTGCAGGGCGCGGTGGCTCTCAGGAAGCTGCAAATCCATGACGGTCCTCAGACATAACGTAGGGCCCCTGCCAGCGGTACCTGGACCTGACACGGGGCGCGTGGCCGCTCATCGAGCCGGCTCACACCGGGTAGACCCCGTGCTTCTTCCTGTCCGGAGCGCGGTAGGCGCGGGCGGCGCGGTCCAAACGGAGCTCCAGCTCCTGGCGCAGCTGCTCGCCGGGGACGATGGCGTCCACCACGAGCTCGCTCGCCAGCTTGTAGATGTCCACGTCCGCCCGGTACTCGTCCCGGAGCTGCTGGACGTAGGCCGCCCGCTCGGCCTCCGGCCGCTCCTGGATCTTGTTGAAATAGACCGCGTTGACCGCGGCCTCCGGTCCCATCACGGCGATCATCGCCTGGGGCAGGGCCAGGGTGCAGTCGGGCTCGAAGCCCGGCCCGCTCATGGCGTAGAGGCCCGCACCGTAGGCCTTGCGCACCACGACGCAGAAGCGCGGCACGGTGGCCTCGGACATGGAGGAGATCATCTTCGCGCCGGCGCGGATGATGCCCGCGCGCTCCACCTTGGTGCCGATCATGAAGCCCGGCACGTCCGAGAGGTAGACGAGGGGGATGTTGAAGGCATCACACAGCCAGTTGAAGCGCGCCGCCTTGTCCGCCGAGTCCACGAAGAGCACGCCGCCCTTGTACTTGGGCTGGTTGGCAATGATGCCCACCGGACGGCCGGCGATGCGGCCGAAGCCCGTGATCAGCTCCTGCGCGAAGAGCTTCTTCACGTCCATCCAGCTGTCCTCGTCCACGAGCTCCTGGATGAGGGCGTACATGTCGAACGGCTTGTTCTGGTCCGCCGGAATGATGTCCTCGATGCGCTTGCCGGACCTGCGGGGTGGCCTCGGCTCGGTGCGCGGCGGCTGCTCGCGGAAGCTCGCGGGGAAGTAGCGCAGGTACGCCTTCGCGAACTCGATGGCCTCCTGCTCCGTCTTGACGAGGACGTCCCCACAGCCGGAGACGGTGCAGTGCATGCGGGCGCCGCCCATCTCCTCGAGCGTCACCTTCTCCCCGATGACCATCTCCGCCATGCGTGGGCTGCCGAGGTACATGGAGGCGTTGCCGTCCACCATGATGACCACGTCACAGAAGGCCGGGATGTACGCGCCGCCCGCGGCCGAGGGCCCGAAGAGGAGGCAGATCTGCGGGATCTCCCCGGACAGGTGCACCTCGTTGTGGAAGATGCGTCCGGCGCCGCGCCGCCCAGGGAACATCTCCACCTGGTCGGTGATCCGGGCCCCCGCGGAGTCCACGAGGTAGAAGAGAGGGCACTGGAGCTTCTGCGCCGTCTCCTGGATGCGGAGGATCTTCTCCACGGTGCGGGCACCCCAGCTGCCGGCCTTCACCGTGCTGTCGTTGGCCATGAGGGCCACGGTGCGACCTTCCAGGGTGGCGGTGCCGGTGACCACGCCGTCGGAGGGGAGCTCCGGATCCATGACGTTGGCCAGCTTCGCGTCCTCGACGAAGCTGCCCTCGTCCACGAGGAGCCGGATCCGCTCGCGGGCGAACAGCTTGCCGGTCTCGCGGTTCTTCTGGTGGTACTTCTCCGCACCACCCTTCTCCACCTCCTGGACCTTCTTCAGCAGGGCCTCGTCGAAGTGCATAGGGTGCCGCACATAGCAGAGAGGTGGCCTCCGCGGCAGACCGTTCCTAGCTTCCCCCGCCCACGCGGGGCGCCATGGGGGCGGACGGCAGTGGGCCTTAGGTGCTGGAGGAGGAGGAACATGTTCGAGAGGCGTTCGTTCGCGCGGGACCTGGGGAGCTACCTCGCGCATCAGCTGGTGGAGGACCTGCCGAGGGCCGCGCGCCGGCGCCTCGGTTCGATCGACTGGGACCGGGACGTCCTCAACCGCGCGGGGCTGCAGCGGCTGTCCACGGCGCGGCGCGGGGGAAACTCCGTGGCGTTCTTCGTCCTGGGTGCCCTCGCCGGAGGCCTGGCCGCGCTCCTGCTCGCGCCCAAGCCCGGCGCGGAGCTGCGCTCCGAGGTGAAGCATCGGGCGCACGACCTGATTGGGAGCTCGCGAGAGCACGCGTATCCACAGGCCCCCGCCCGGGCGTGAACCTGAGGTCGCAAATCCCCCTCACCCTTTCCCTCTCCAAGGGGGAGAGGGGAGTGGACTCAGCGCCCCTTGAACTGCGGGGGGCGCTTCTCGGCGAAGGCGCGCAGGCCCTCGAGCCTGTCCTCCGTCTTCAGCAGCGGCTCGTAGCGCTCGAACTCCAGGGCGAGCGCGTCGTCGAGCCCGAGCGCATACCCGTCGTCGATGGCGTGCTTCGCGGCAGCCACCGCGAGGGGCGCGTTGGCCACCACGGACTCCGCGAGCGCCACGGCGTGCGCCAGCAGGTGCCCCTCGGGCGTCAACCGGTTGACGATGCCGGTGGCGAAGGCCTCCGCGGCATTGAGGCGCCTGCCCGTGAGGATGAGGTCCTTGGCCCGCCCGGGCCCCACGAGGCGCGTGAGCCTCTGCGTGCCGCCTCCCCCGGGGATGATGCCGAGCTTCACCTCGGTGAGCCCCAGCTCCGCCGCAGGCGCGGCCACGCGCAAGTCGCAGGCCAGCGCGAGCTCGGTCCCCCCACCGAACGCCGCCCCGTTGATGGCGGCGACGAAGACGCAGTCGCTCGTCTCCATGGCGCGGAACACGCGGCGCAGGCCCAGGAGGAACGCGCGGACCTCCGCCTCGCTCATCTCCGCGCGCTCCTTGAGGTCCGCGCCCGCGCAGAAGGCCTTGTCACCGGCGCCGGTGAGGACGACCGCGCGCACGTCGTGCCCGCGCGAGACGCGCTCCACCAGCGCCTCCAGCTCCGCGAGCATGGCCCGGCTGATGGCGTTGCGACGCCCCTCGCCGTCGATCGTCCAGATCTCGAGCATCCCGCGCGCATCGACCTTGAACTGGGGCATGGGTCTTCCGTCCGCTCCGTCGGAGGTGTCCGTCTTCAGCCCGGCGCGTGGGCCGACTCGGCGGCCTTCTTTCGCGCGGCCTTCTCCCGCGCGCCGAGCGCCGCCTGGAGGTACTTGCCCGCGAGCTTGCGGCCAATGAGCTCCTGGGCAATCTCCCCGGCTTCCACGAGGCGCTCCAGCGAGATTCCCGTCTCCACGCCCATGCCGTGGAGCATGTAGACGAGGTCCTCCGTCGCGAGGTTGCCGGCCGCGCCGGGCGCGTAGGGGCAGCCGCCCAGCCCACCGATGCTCGCGTCGAACGTGGTGACTCCCATGGTGAGGCCCACGAGCGTGTTGGCGAGCGCGGTGCCCCGGGTGTCGTGCAGGTGGAGGGCGAGCTTCGAGGCCGGCATGTGCTCGAGCAGCCGGGAGAGGATCTCCTCCGTCTGGCGCGGCGTTCCGACGCCGATGGTGTCCCCCAGGCTGAGCTGGTCGATGCCGCCGTCCACGAGCTGACGGCAGATGTCCACCACGCGGTCGACGGGCACGTTTCCCTCGTACGGGCAGCCCCAGACCACGGAGAGGTAGCCGCGCACGCGCATCCCCTCCGCGCGCGCCGCCCGCGTCACCTCGCGGGCCGTGGCCACCGCCTGGGCGATGCTCATGTTGATGTTCTTCTTCGAGTGGGACTCCGAGGCGGAGATGAAGAACGCCGCCTCCTCGAGCCCCGCGTCGACCGCCCGCGACAGTCCCTTGAGGTTGGGGACGAGGGCGCTGAACACCACGCCCTCCCGACGCCCGAGCGCCTTCAGGAGTTCGTCCGCGTCCGCCAGCTGGGGGATCCACCTCGGGGAGACGAAGGACGTCACCTCGATGCGCCTCTCCCCCGCCTGCACCAGGGCCTCGATGAGCCGCAGCTTGTCCCGCGTGGGCAGGGTGCGCAGCTCGTTCTGCAGGCCATCCCGGGGGCCGACCTCGTAGACGTCGACCCGCTTGGGGAGGCCCGAGAGCAGGCTCAGCCGCGGTGCTGGATGTGGGACCGGATCCACTGGACGATGTCCTGAGTCGAGCTTCCCGGCGTGAAGATCTCCGTCACGCCCAGGGACTTGAGCTTGGGGATGTCATCGTCCGGGATGATGCCGCCTCCGAACACGCGGATGTCCAGCGCGTTCTGGTTCTTGAGCAGGTCGATGACCGCCGGGAAGAGGGTCATGTGCGCTCCGGACATGATGGACATCCCGATGGCGTCCACGTCCTCCTGGATGGCCGCGGAGACGATCATCTCCGGGGTCTGGTGAAGCCCCGTGTAGATGACCTCCATGCCCGCGTCGCGCAGCGCCCGCGCGATGATCTTCGCCCCGCGGTCATGCCCATCCAGTCCGGGCTTCGCCACCAGGATTCGCAACTTTCTTTCCACTTCAGCCATGTCGTCGATGCTCCACGAAAGTCAACAGCGGACCGCCAACCCGGGGCTCGGCGGACCTCATGCAGGACCGCCCGGCCCAGCGGGCGCCTGCCATGTCCCTAGAAGACGCCACCCTCCCGGTACTGGCCCCACACCTTGCGGAAGACGTCGCAGATCTCACCGAGGGTGGCGTAGGCCTTCACCGCCTCGAGGACGGGCGGCATGAGGTTCTCCGTGCTGCAGGCCGCGGCCTCCACCTTCGCGAGCGCCGCCTGGACCGCGGCGTCGTCGCGCTCGGCGCGCACCTTGCGCACCCGCTCGATCTGCCCGTGCTCCACGCGCTCGTCGATCTTGAGCAGGTCGATGGGAGCGGCCGTGTCCGACTTGAAGGCGTTCACGCCCAGGATGACGCGGTCACCCTCCTCCACCTCGCGCTGGAAGCGGTAGGCGCTCTCGCCAATCTCCTTCTGCGGGAACTGCTCCTCCACCGCGCGGATGATGCCGCCCATCTCGTCGATGCGGCGGATGTAGTCCATGGCCCGCGCCTCCATCTCGTCGGTGAGGTACTCGACGTAGTAGCTGCCCGCGAGCGGGTCCACCACCCGGTCCACGCCGGACTCGTACGCGATGTACTGCTGCGTGCGCAGCGCCAGCGTCACGGACTCTTCGGTGGGGAGCGCGTACGTCTCGTCCATGGAGTTGGTGTGGAGGCTCTGCGTGCCGCCGAGCACCGCGGCCAGCGCCTGGATGCCCGTGCGCACCACGTTGTTGTACGGCTGCTGTGCGGTGAGGGACACGCCGGCGGTCTGCGCGTGGGTGCGCAGGTGCATGGAGCGTGGATCCCGGGCGCCGAAGCGCTCCCGCATGATGCGGGCCCACATGCGCCGCGCGGCGCGGAACTTGGCAATCTCCTCGAAGAAGTCGTTGTGGACGTCCCAGAAGTAGGAGAGCCGTGGCGCGAAGTCGTCCACGTTCATCCCGCGCTTGATGCACTCCTCCACGTAGCCGATGCCGTCCGCGATGGTGAAGGCGAGCTCCTGCACCGCCGTCGCCCCGGCCTCGCGGATGTGGTAGCCGCTGATGGAGACCGGGTTCCACTTCGGCATGTGCTTCGTGCAGAACTCGATCATGTCCGTCACGATCCGCACTGCGGGCCGCGGCGCGACGATCCACTCCTTCTGCGCGATGTACTCCTTGAGCATGTCGTTCTGGATGGTGCCGCCCAGCTTCTCCATCGGAACGCCCTGCTTCTCGGCCACCGCGATGTACATGCACAACGCCACGATGGCCGAGGCGTTGATGGTCATGGACGTGGTGACCTTGTCGAGCTCGATGCCGTCGAACAGGAGCTCGAAGTCCTTGAGCGTGGAGATGGCCACGCCCTCCTTGCCCACCTCCCCCCGGCTCATGGGGTGGTCCGCGTCGTAGCCCATGAGCGCGGGCATGTCGAAGGCCGTGGACAGCCCCGTCACGCCGTGCCCGATGAGGTACTTGAAGCGCTTGTTGGTGTCCTCCGGCGTCCCGAACCCGGCGAACATGCGCATGGTCCAGAGCCTGCCGCGGTACACGGTGGGCTGGACGCCGCGGGTGAACGGGAAGCGGCCCGGCAGACCGAGCTGCTCGTC
>JAKEEX010000317.1 GCA_022616315.1 Myxococcaceae bacterium | reverse complement strand
TTCGTCGACGAGGGCCTGACCATCGGCAACGCGGTGCAGGTGCGATTCTGGGTGTCGAAGCCCGTCACCACGGTGCCCATTGCGCGGCAGATCTTTCCTCAAACCCAGGCGGTGGACCTGCTGCCCACCAACCAGAATCTGACCCACATCAACGACGATCCGGTGCCGATGGGACTGCCTCCGGGCACGCATCTGCAGCTCATGATCGTCGGGGTCGTCACCGGGATCGATTCGAACCTCAGGACCTGGCAGCTCGGCGATCCAGAAGACCCGATTGTCGTCTACGGCCACGCGCAGACCATTCCTGTGACGGATGGTTTCCGGGTCGTCCCGGACATCGGGGATGAAGTCGTCGTCACGGCCAGACGCACGCTCGCGCCTGGGCCGCTCATCGCGGATCAGATCCTGATCCTGGCCGATGGCCCGGCGCCTGCGTTCGAGCGGGGGGAGACCCGCACCCAGATCATCTTCCTCTACAACGGCAGCGTGACGGACATGGGGAGCACCAACGGCGGCACCCGCTGGAGAGTGACCACCTCCGGGGCTGAGCAGGAGTTCGTCCTCGACGATCCTCACGAGACGGCGGTGATCGACCGCGGGCCGCTCGCGTCGATTGGTCTGGGCACGCCGGTGACCGTCGAGCTCCTGCCGCCGACCCAGGTGCTGCCGAAGGACAACTGGGCCCCGCTCGAGCTCGACCTCACCAGCGACCAGTGGACCACGGTCACGAGTCTTCCCGCTGTGAGCGCCACCCGGACCGGCACGCTGTTCGTGCGGACCGTGGACATTGCGAATCAGAGCAGCACCATCGCGATTCCCGCCCAGCTCGAGAATCAGGCGCCCATCGCGAACGACGACAGCTACACGGCAACTGGCACCCAGCCCCTGGTCGTTGCGGCACCGGGCGTGCTGGCCAACGACACCGACCTCGACTCCAGTTCGCGGACGGCCCAGCTGGTGACGCCTCCCGAGGGTGTCAGTTCGTTCGTGTTGAGCCCGGATGGGTCATTCAGCTTCACCTTCGGAGCCAACCCCACGACGAGCGCCACCACCTCCTTCACCTACCAGGTGACGGACGGTATCGCGCTCAGCAACATCGCCACGGTCACGATCACCGTGAACAGGGACCCGGCTGCCAATGTGGCTCCCGTCGCGGTGGATGATGCGGCTTCGAGCTCGAAGCGCACCTTCGACATCCGTGTCCTCGACAACGATCTCGACGTCGATGGCAGGTTGGATCGCAAGAGCCTCGCGGTCACCTCGCAGCCGTCGAACGGCATCAGCTCCGTCTCAGTCAACAACGGAACCCTCCGGTTCAGTCGCAATGGTGCTGCTGGAGGGGTCACGACCTTCACCTACACCATTCGTGATAACCGCGGAGCCATCTCGAATGTGGCCACGGTCACCGTGACACTCCCGGTGCAACAGGCGGCACGGCAATAGGACGGAGGAGCCGTGGGTACAGGGGGGACGCGGCTTCTGCGCGTGGACTCCAACTGCATCCAGCCGGCCGGCAAGTCGTCGAGCAGCGGACTGCCTTGATTTGAGGAAGGGTCCGGAGGCTCGCTCCACGGAAGGAGCGATGCGGATGGACATGCTGGGTGCGTGGTGGGCGTCGTCCCACTCCGCACCCAGTTTCGTTTTCAGCGCCGGCCCCCCGTGCCCTTGAAGGAGGAGCGCACCTCTCAATTCATCCGTTGTCGGGCTCCGTCTCCTGCCAGCTGCGGGTGACGAGGCCGGAGAGTCTCCCTGACACCTCGACGACGATGAGGTCGCCTCCCTCACGACACGTCCAGGTCCCTTCCGAGTCGCTGTACTCGCATTCGCCCGTGGCGCTCCAGGCAGCACGTCCCAGGAGCAGCGGGTGCTCCACGCTCCCGAAGCGGAGCCACTGCCAGCTCTGCGGGAGCACGTGCATCTCCGGGCGCGACGCGCGGGCGTCGAGCCGCAAGCGGACTCGCCCGTCGGATGAGAGCACCCAGGCGGCCGCATGGCGCGCGCTCACGCTCCAGCTGGACAGCAGGAGAGGCGGGCCCCCCACGGCACGGAGGTGCTTCCGGGCCTCGGCAGGCACCTGAGCGGCGGCCGGCTCCGCGGCGCCGGGAGCACCCGGCTCCACGAGCGGCAAGCGCTCCACCGGCCCGCTGATGTAGAGCGCCGATGCGTCGAAGCACGGGCCCAGGCTGCCATCCGGTGTGGCCCGCGCCTCGGTGGGCAGTGGGATGACTCCGCCCTCGTGGACCACGTGCCACCGGGCGCTCGCCGCCGCGCTCCGGTCGGCGTCGCTCAGCGCCTGGAACTTCGCGCGGGTCGGCTTGCCACCCTCTTGCACCCGCCGCACGTCGAGACCGGTCCCCACGGCCCCGAACGACCCGTCCGCATGCACGACGAAGAAGGGGACGATGCGGTCGTACTCACACAGGGCGAGCACGAGAGGCGGCCCGCTGTCGGTGCGTTCGGGTGTGCGCTCCTGCGCGCCTGCCGTCTGGCCCGTGAGAGCCGCGACGAGAATCACCGCTGCGTGCCACGACATGCTCTCGACTCCAAGCATCGCGCTGGCCTCGCGCGAGGCGCGCAGAATATGGTCCGCGCCGGACGGAGGACAGATGCGTCGAGCCTGGGTGTGCGCGGTGGCATGTCTCGTCACGGGCGCGTGTCGCAAGGATGCAGCCACATCGGAGTCCCCAGCTCCCGCCGTGGAAGCAGCCACGGGGCAGGTGACGTCCGTCGTGCCGGCGCCGGTGGAAGTCCCTTCCCAATCCACGCTGCTGGACACGGCTGCGAGCACGGAAGCCACGGACGGCGTGACCGGGCCGGACGCAGGCCTGGGCGAGAGCCTCGCGCCCGAGCAGGTCGCCTCTCTGGTCGCCTGGGCGGGGCGGGGAACGCCGCAGGGGCAGCGACGCGCGGTGCAGCTGCTCGCTGGCTCCCACCCGCGCGTGCGCGAGACGCCGGAGGTGCTCACGGTGCTGCGCGAGGCGCTTCACTCGAAGGACCACGTCACCGTCCTCGCCGCCTCCGAGGGGCTCTCTCAGCTGGGTGAGGCTGCACGGCCGGTGATGCCCGACTACGTCGCCGCGCTCCGCGAGGGCAGCCGCGTGTTGCGTCAGGACCTCCCCCTTCACCTCCGCGCGCTCGGCCCCGCCGCCGAAGGCGCCACGGAGGGGCTGCTGCCCCTGCTGACGGACGAGTGGATCTACGCCCGCGCGCACGCCGCGTCCGCACTCGGTGCCATCGGCAAGGCGGACCCCGTGGTGCTCCAGGCGCTGACGAAGGCGCTCGGGGACCATGAGGGAATGGTGGTGCTCGCCGCAGCACAGGCGCTGGTGAAGCTGGGCGCACCGACGCCGGAGCCCGTGGTCGCCACGCTGGTCCGCATGGTCACGTCCCCGCATGCGCACGAGCGTGCCCAGGCAGCGTCCCTCCTCGGCGAGCTCGGTCCCAGGGCGGCGTCCGCGCGCGAGGCACTCGCCGGCCGCCTGGAGGACCCGGAGTCCCAGGTACGTGAAGCCGCCGCGGGCGCGCTCGCCAGGGTGAGTGGTGCCGAGGGGAAGGCCCAGGCACAGGCCTTCGCGCACCGCCCGACGTCCGCCGAGTTCTGGGCCGAGCTGCGGCAGGCCGTCGGTGCGGACGGAGGGGCTGGACCCACGAAGGCGCAGCTCGAGGCGCTCCGGGACTTCCTCACGTGGGACCGCGGTCCGCTGCAGCTCGCCAGCCTCGGCGGACCGCTGGTCCTCTTCCGCGGGCCGGATGGCAAGGAGCCGGTCGCCAACCTGGGGAACCTCCCGTACCTCGAGTGTGGTGACACCGACTGCGGCGGCGGCTGGAAGCAGGCAGAGCTGCTCGAGCGGCGCGGGGAGTGGCTGCGGCTCCGGACCGGTGGACGTGAGGGCTGGGCGAAGCACTCCTCGGTGACGACCAACCTGCGGACCGTGGTCACCGCGGCCGGGGCCGTGGTCGCCGACCTGCCCGAGACGCTGGACATTGCGGGCCGGCTGCACACCACGCACTTCGTCAGCGGAGGCGGCGGGGTGTTCCTGCGCTTGCACGCCCACGACCGCAGAGGGGCGGAGGAGGACCTCGCCCTGCAACTGTCACCGGCGACGCTCGAGGTCATCGGGGTGCGCTCTGCGGCGGGCCTCTCTGCCCCCGACGCGCTGGAGCTGCCGCCCGCAGCCGCTGCGGTCCTCGGCGCAGGAAGGCTCGGGTACCTGCAGGCCGTGGGCGATGCGCCCATCCGGACCGAGCCTGAGCCACTCGGGCCGAGCGGCTTCGTGCGCGCGGGGGACCGCCGCTTCGTCAATCCCTACGGCAGCTGACGCCTCTCATCCGACGAGCCTCACCGAGAAACTGCGCGGCGTCCTCCGCGTGCAGTGAGCGCTCCACCCGTCGCGGAGGGCGAGAGAGCGGGCGGGGCCCTGCTGGCCCGCTCCCGATTGTCCTGCTCGTGCCGCGCTCCCACCTTGGCAGCGAAGGAGGCAGGCATGGAGATTCCGCGCATCTCTCTGCAAGACGTCCGCGAGCGCCTGGAACGCGGGGAGCACGTCACCTTTCTCGACACCCGCAATCCGAAGGCCTGGGGCGAGTCGGACCGGAAGCTCCCCGGCGCCATCCGGGTGCCCTCCGATGCAATCGAGGAGAACCTGCCGAGCGAACGGCTCCAGGAGCCGATCGTCGCCTACTGCACCTGAACGCACGAAGCCTCCAGCGCCCGTGTGGCGCTGAAGCTGAGGAGTCTGGGCTATCCGGAGGCGTACGCGCTCGAAGGAGGTTGGGACGCCTGGGTGCAGGCAGGGCTGCCCACGGAGCCGAAGGAGGGGGCCGGCGCACACGTCTGATGAAGCTCCACCTCAGTTCCCCTCTCCCTCTGGGAGAGGGACAGGGTGAGGGGGCTGTGTGCGCAAGGCAATCATCGCCCCGGGGCCGCGTAGAGAGGGGCGGTGTGGCCAGTGCAGCCACTTCACGATTCGGAGCCCTCGGATGCGCCCCTCCTTCTCCTTCATCTCCGCTGTCCTTCTCGCTCTCCCGCTCGCTGCCCGCGCTGGCGACCTCGATGTCGACATCGACACGGGCAAGGACGGCAAGGAGTGCAAGGTAACGGTGGGCCGCCACGACCGCTTCGCCCAGAAGCAGAACCTGGTCATCAAGTCGGGCGAGCGCGTGGAGAGCGCGCTCGTCATGGACGGTGACATCGTCATCCAGAAGGGCGCGAAGGTGACGGAGGATGTGGTCGCTGTGCGCGGCAACGTCGTCATCGAGGAGGGTGCCGAGGTGAAGGGGGACGCCGTCGCTGTCGGCGGCGATGTCACCCTGAAAGACGGTGCCGAGGTGGACGGCGACGCGGTGGCGCTGGGCGGCGAGGTGGAGGTGAAGGGGAAGGCCCGCCTTCGTGGTGAGCGGACGTCGATGTCCCTGGTTCTCGGCGACGACCTGGTGAAGAAGATCGTCGGGAATGCCCTGCCCTCGGGCCAGTGCACGGTGAAGTCGAAGGACTGATTGCCCCTCTCCCAGGAGGGTGCGGTCGGCTGGGCGCACTCGAAGCAAGTGAGCCCATCAGGTCGATAGGCCCTATGCGTCACTGAGCTTGCGGGTTACTCGTCAGCCGATGGAGTCGCTCACCCTCTGGCTCGAGCCGCAGCCCGCCGCGGATGCACTGCCGAGTGCGCTGCCGAGCCCGTTCGGGCTCGCGACGCCGCACCCGCTGGTCCGTGCAGCCGCGCTGGGTCTGCAGGCCCAGCTGCGCCAGGGTGTCATCGCGCCGGGATTCGGCACCGGCCTCCTCGACGCACGTCGCGAGGGCGGCAAGATGTTCGGCGTGCTGCTGGTGCGCGCGCCGGATGCGCGAGTCGGCTTCCTCAAGGCCTTCTCCGGGCAGCTCGCCGCACAGTGGGAGGTCCCCGGCTGGGTGCCTCCTGTGTTCGACGCGCAGGCACGCCTGGACGTGGAGCCCGCATCCGACGTCCTGGTGAAGTCGTTGACCGCGCGCATGGAGGCCCTGGCATCGAGCGAGGCGCTACGCAATGCGCGGAGTGCTGTCAGCGACTTCGATGCGGACTGCGAACGTGCGCGGGCGGAGCTCAAGGTGCAGCACAGCGACCGCAAGCGGCTCAGGCAATCCCTGCGCGCCGCACTGACCCAGGAGGACGTCGCAGGCCGCAAGCGCCTCGACGACGAGAGCCGCCAGGACGACGTGGAGCGCCGTAGTTTCGAGAGACGCTCCAGGGACGAGCGTCGCCTCGTCGCGGCGCCGCTGCGCCGTCTCGAGCGCCGCCTCGGTGCGATGGAGCGCCTGCGCCGCCGCATCTCGCAGGAGGCCATGCGGCGCATCCAGGACACCTACCTGCTCACCAACGCGCGGGGCAGCTCCACGTCTCTGAGGGCGCTCTTCGCACCGGGAG
>JAKEEX010000316.1 GCA_022616315.1 Myxococcaceae bacterium | reverse complement strand
GGGAGCCATGAAGAAGGTGAGCGGCATCACCAGGTTGGCCGCGTCCAGCGACTCGCTCTCGTAGGACAGCCGGAAGGCGCCGCGCGCCTCGCTCCAGCCGTAGGAGAGGATGTCCTCGTAGATGGCGTCGCGCACGTGGAGCCAGCGCTCGCGGTCCGCGGGAACGGAGCGCTTGTCGGCGAGGCGCAGGCCCCGGTCCACCGCCACCCAGCACATGAGCTTGCTGTAGACGAAGTGCTGGACCGGCCCCCGCACCTCCCAGATGCCGTGGTCCGGCTCGCGCCAGTGGTCACACACCCAGTTGACCATCCGGCGCAGGTGCACCCAGAAGTCCGCGGAGATGGCCTCGCCGTACTTGTTGTAGAGGTACACCGAGTCCATCAGCTCGCCGTAGATGTCCAGCTGCAGCTGGGACTCGGCGTCGTTGCCGATGCGCACGGGATGGCTCCCCGCGTAGCCGGCGAGGTGGGGGAGCACCTGCTCGGTGAGGGGCTCGTGGCCGTGGATGCGGTGCATGACGCCCAGCCGCCCATCCGCGGACCTCAGGTGGATGCGCTCCTCCAGCCAGCGCATGAAGGCCCCGGCCTCCTCGGTGAAGCCGATGCGCATGAACGCGTAGATGGTGAAGGCGGCGTCGCGAATCCAGGTGTAGCGGTAGTCCCAGTTGCGCGTGCCGCCCCTGCGCTCGGGGAGACTCGCGGTGGGCGCGGCCACGATGGCGCCCGTGGGGGCGAAGGTGAGCAGCTTGAGCACCAGCGCGGAGCGCTGCACCGTCTCGCGCCAGCGCCCACGGTAGGTGCAGCGCCCGAGCCAGTGGCGCCAGTACTCCACCGTGCGGAGGAAGATCTCACGCGTCACCGCACAGGTGAGGGGCTCTGCCTGCGGCTCCTGGAGGATGAACGCCACGTCCTCGCCCTCGGAGAGCTCGAAGGTGGCGCGGACCCCTCCGTCCTCGGCCAGCTCGAGCGGGACGGTGGCGGTCAGGCGCAGCGACAGCGTGGCACTCTCGAAGAGGGCGCCGTGCGCGTCCAGGGAGACGGTGTGCGGGTCGCGTGCGTAGTTGAACGCCGGGCGGCAGTGGAGCTCGAAGCGCACCCGTCCACGTCCCCCCCGGACGTGGCGGATGATTCGGCGGGGGATGGGGTGGTGGGGGAGAGGCACCGGCATGAAGTCCAACATCTCCCCGACGCCCTCCTCCGTGTAGAAGCGGGTGAGGACCACGTTGGTGTCCGGCCAGTACAGCTGCTTGCGCACCGTGTCCGGGTGCGTGGCCCACACCTTGAAGTGGCCGCCCTTCTCCTCGTCGAGCAGCTGCGCGAAGACGCTCGGCGAGTCGAAGAACGGGTAGCAGAACCAGTCGATGGCGCCGTCGCGCCCCACCAGCGCGATGGTGCGCAGGTCCCCGATGATGGCGTGGTCCTCGATGGGAACCGTCACGTGCGCCTCCGGAAGCGGGGGATGTCAGCGCAACCGTGCGGGCTCCGCCGGTGGGGGAGCGGGCGAAGTGTTGGGGTCGTTCTCCGTTGCACATCCCGCGAGAAGCGCACCTGCGCCGAGCCCGCGTGGCTGTCTCTTGCCGGATGCAACCCGGTGCGCCTCTCCCTCCGGGGGAGGGACCTCGGTGAGGGGGCCGTCGCTCCGCGCTTCACCGCGACACACGTCGAGGTGATGGATACGATGAGCGTACCTGGCACTTCGAACGCGCCCACACTTGCACGTCACGCGCGGTCGCAGTAGACGGCCGCGCGTTCGTTGCTGTCCGCAGCGAAGACGAGGGGAGACGAAGTCGTGACTGTCAAGTCACCGGGTCTTTCCTGACGCGCGGCGGTGACAGTGGCAGGGTGCAGGGGCATGGAGGCCCCGCAGTCTTAGAGGTGCACAACGGTTCAAGGGTTCCCCGAGTTGCACCGGAGGGGCGTGAGTCGGGACCGCGACTCACGCCCCTCTTCCTTTGCGGGAGCGAACTTCGCTTCAGGGTCGGACTGAGGACTTGCCAGTGCGGAGGAGCACGGCCAGCAGCGCCCCCATCAGCAGCCAGCCAGGCCAGCCGGTGAGGCCCGAGAGGGCAGCGTCGAACGCGGCT
>JAKEEX010000315.1 GCA_022616315.1 Myxococcaceae bacterium | reverse complement strand
GCCGCCGAGCACGTCCTCCTTCATCCCGAAGGGCGTCTCCACGGAGTCCAGGGCAACGGAGCCAACGACGAGCAGCGACATGCGGTGTTCTTTCTTTCGGAGGGACGGCTGCGCCCAGAGGGGCCGCCGTCAGGGAATGGGGACGACGGGAACGAGGACCTTGAGGTCATCGTCGGTGAAGAACACGCCGGCGCCGACGAAGAAGTCACGCCCCGCAACGAGCTGGTTCGTGACGCTGTCGCGCACCTGGCGGTTGAGGGCGTCATCCACGCCTGCCGTGACGAAGAGATGGTCCAGGGCCTGGATCCGCAGGGTGGCCCGCAAGCGCGGGTAGCGGAGCGCCTGCACGGTGAAGTTGAACGCGTCGAGCTTGAGCGCAACTGCATCATCGAGAAAGTGCAGGTCCGCGCCCACCCCGCCGGTGTTCTCGATGATCCCGAAGCGCAGGGTGGAGAAGTAGTAGCGCTTGGCGAACTGCGCGGAGATCTTGATGGTCTCGCGGTTGATGCGCTGGACCTGGGTGGCGGGCTCGCCGTCCGAGGGCGGGTTGCTGGTGACGATGACGGTCTGCGTCTCCCCCCGCGGGTCGTCCACCAGCTCGAGCAGGTAGTACTTGTCCGGCTTGGGGATGAGCCGCAGCTGGAGGAAGTTCTTCGCGGCCCCCTGGGACAGGAGGTAGTCGCTGCGAATCCCCACCTCCACCTGCATCTGGGTGAGGCGGCTGGCGAGGTCCGCCACGTCCTCCACGGTCTCGCCCAGCTTCTGGCCGAGGCGCTCGTCGGAGACGAGCTTGCCCAGGGTTCCCTCGCCGTCCCGCACCTTCCGGGTGACCTCCTCCACGTTGGCCAGTGCGTTGTCCAGCCGCTGCAGCGACTGCTTGACGCTGGCCATGCCGTCGTCCAGCTCGCCTCCGTCCGCCCCGCTGACCGCCTGGCGCACCGTGCCCATCACCTCGCGCGTGTCACGGGTGATGTGCTCGAGGTCCTCCATGATGCGCGCGAGCTGCGCGTCGTCGCCCGCGGTGAGGTTGCGGACCTGGTCGGTCACCAGCTCCACGTTCCGGAGGATGGCGGCCATGCGCACCTCGCCGTCCGCCATGGTGCGGTTCATGTGGTGGGAGATGAGCTCGAGGTTGCCCACGATGGCCTGGAGCGACGCCGCACCCTTCTCGCCGCCGAGCGCGATGCGCAGGGCGTGCGTCACCTCCTGCACGTCCGCGGCGATGGTGGTGAGCGAGCCCATCAGCTGCTCCATGCCCTGCTGGTCCAGGACGCGCTTGATCTCCCCGCCGTCCTCCATGGGTGGCGCAGCCGGGGTGCCCGGGTTGAGGTCCAGGAGGTAGTCACCCAGGAGGGACTCGGAGCGCTTGGCGAGGGACGCGTCCTCACGCAGGTCCACGTCGCGGCGGATGCGGAGGACCACCTTCGCGCGCAGACCCTCGAGCTGGATGTCCACGATCTCGCCCACCTGGATGCCGGCGATCTGCACCCGGCTCTTGGGCCCCAGCCCGCTCGCGTCCCGGAAGTACGCGTAGACGAGGATGGACTCCTTCTCGCCCAGGCCGCCCTTGCGCACGAACGTCAGTGCCCCGAAGAGGATGGCTCCCGCCGCCAGGACGAGCAGGCCGACACGGAGGGGAGTGAAGATCTTCGTCAAGGCGCGGAGGCTCCTCGAGGCGGGAAAGCTTGGGGGCCCACTCTAGCGGAAGGGGGCGGGAGTGCCAGGCGGCGGCGAGGCGTCACATCTTCCCGAACCACGTCTGGAGGAAGAGCTTCACCGCGGGGTGCTCGCTGCGGCGCAGCTCCGACGGGGGGCCCTGCTGGACGATCCGGCCCTGGCTGAGGAAGGCAATCTTGTCCGCCACCTTGAACGCGCTCGCCACGTCGTGGCTGATGACCACGCTGGTGACCCTCAGCTTCCGCTTGGCGTCGAGGATCATCTCGTCCACGTAGTCCGTGGTGATGGGATCCAGCCCCGTGGTGGGCTCGTCGTAGAGGACGATCTTGGGCTCGAGCACGATGGCCCGCGCGAGTCCCACGCGCTTGCGCATGCCGCCGGAGAGGTCCGCGGGGAACTTCTCCTCCACGTTGCGCAGGCCCACGATCTCCAGCTTCTGCCGGACGATCTCGCGCGACTCCGCCTCGCTGATGCGCCGGTGCTCGCGCAGCGGGAAGGCCACGTTCTCGTAGACCGACATCGAGTCGAAGAGGGCGGCGGCCTGGAACACCATCCCGAACTTGCGCCGCACCCGCTCGAGCTCCTCGGGCCCCATGGGGACGATGTCCTCCCCATCCACCAGCACCTCGCCGCGGTCCGGCTTGAGCAGGCCAATCATGTGCTTCATCAGCACCGTCTTGCCGGAGCCGGAGCCGCCCAGGATGACGCAGGTGGTCCCCTCCTCGATGTCGAGGTCGATGCCGGTCAGGACGTGCTGGGACCCGAAGCTCTTGTGCAGGCCGCGGACCTGGATCATCGCTCGCGCGTGGGACATGGCGGTCAGTGCAGCAGCACCCCCACGAGGTAGTCGAGCACCACGATGGCGAGCGCGCTGGCGACCATCGCCTCCGTCGTGGCCTGGCCCACACCCTTCGCGCCACCGCTCGCGTAGTACCCCTTGAAACACGCGATGAGGGAGACGGCGAGCCCGAACACCGCTCCCTTGATGAGGCTCTCGAAGAGGTCCTCGGGATCCACCCACTGCTGGGTGCGGGAGATGAAGGTGCCCGCGGAGACGCCCTTGCCGAGCACCGCCACGGCGTAGGCACCGGTGATCCCGGCCGCGTTGAAGACCATGGTGAGCAGGGGGACCATGACGAGGCCAGCGATCACCCGGGGGACGAGCAGGTACTGGATGGGGTTGACCGCCATGGTCTCCAGCGCGTCCACCTGCTCGGTGACGCGCATGGTGCCCAGCTCGGTGCACATTGCGCTCCCCGCGCGCATGGTCACCATCAGCGCGGAGAAGACCGGGGCGAGCTCGCGCGTGAGGACCAGCGCTACGGTGGGCCCCACCAGGCTCTCCGCGTCGAACATCTCGAACGCCCGGCTCGACTGGTGCGCGAACACCATGCCGCTGAAGAGCCCCGTGAGCCCCACGATGAAGGTGGAGCCCACACCCACGAAGTCCAGCTGCGCGAAGAGGTTCTGCACCCGGTAGGGGCGCCGCACCGCCCAGCGGGCGACCTGCCAGCCCAGGGTGGCCACGCCGCCGAGCGTCTCCAGGGCGCCCAGAACGCTCCGTCCGAGGACCTCCAGGGCCTGGACGAGTGCGCCCGGTGTGCGCGGACGCCCGGCATGCCCGGAGGAGTCTCCTCCCGCGGAGTGGAACTCGGAGGTGTTCATCTGAGGTTGGAACTATCGCACCCGCGGTGGGTCTGCACGTCCGAAGACAGGCCTTGGGGTGCCTTTCCCGGTGAACTATGAAAGCCCGATGGCGACCTTCAAAGTAGGCGGCGAGGTGGATGCGTACTGCACCCGCTGCAAGATGGACCTCGCGCACACCATCCTCGCGATGGTGGGGACCAAGATTGCGCGCGTGCGCTGCAACACCTGCGGGGGAGACCACGTGTACCGTGGCACCCAGCCGTCGAGCACGGCAGCCCCCCGCGCAGCGAGGCCAAGAGCCGCCCCCTCTCCCTCGGGACGTGAGGCGAAGCACGTCCTCTCCTTCGAGCAACAGCTCGCCGGACGGGACGTCACCAGCGCTCCACGCTACAGCCCGCAGGAGAGCTACCAGGTGGACCAGGTCCTCCAGCATCCGAGCTTCGGCCTCGGGCTGGTCAAGTCCGTGCGTGGGGACAAGATGGAGGTCGCCTTCAGGGCCGAGACGAAGACGCTCGTGCAGGGGCGCGGCGGCGCGCCGGCGCAGCGGCCGGCCTTCCAGCCCCCTTCGGCGCCACGGTCCGGGCCCGCGGACAAGCCCACGTCCGACGCTCAGGAGGAGGGAGGCCCCTCCGGCTCCCCGGCGGACGGGCAGGCGTGAGGCCACCCCCACCGCGTTGCGTTTGACGCGGGACGCCCGAGGACGTTGAACTCCCGCCATGGTTCTCTCCCGGAGCTGGGTGCTCGCGGTGGTGCTCTGTGCGCCGGTTGCGCACGCGGCCGCCCCGAGGGT
>JAKEEX010000314.1 GCA_022616315.1 Myxococcaceae bacterium | reverse complement strand
GCGGGTTGACGAGGGCAGGGGAGACGGCGGTGCTGTCCACGATGAGCGGCACGCCGGCGTCGCGCGCCACCCGCGCGATGGACTCGAAGTCCGGCACGTCCAGGCGCGGGTTGCCGAGCGCCTCGAGGTAGATGGCGCGGGTGCGCGGTCCCACCGCCTCGCGGAAGGCCTCGGGACGGTCGCCGTCCACGAAGCGCGCCTTGATGCCCAGGCGCGGCAGCGTCACCTTGAAGAGGTTGTAGGTGCCCCCGTAGAGGCTGGAGGAGGTGACGAACTCGTCCCCCGCCTTCAGCAGCGTCACCAGCGCGAGCGTCTCCGCCGCCTGCCCGGACGCCACCGCGAGCGCCCCCACCCCGCCCTCGAGCGCCGCGATGCGCTTCTCGAAGACGTCGTTGGTGGGGTTGGTGATGCGCGTGTAGATGTTGCCGAACTCCTTGAGCGCGAAGAGGTTGGCGGCGTGGTCCGCGTCGCGGAAGCGGTAGCTGGTCGTCTGGTAGATGGGGACCGCGCGCGAGCCGGTGGTGGGGTCGGGGCTGTAGCCGGCGTGGAGGGCGAGCGTCTGCGGGTGATGCTTCGGCGTCTCGGGGTTGCTCATGGGATAGACCTCGGGCGTTGCGGCGCCGCATGGGGGCCGCGGGTGAGTGGTTGTGTTTGTGTTTGGAGACACGACGCCCCTCGCGGGCGCCCCGGGGCCGGCAGCAACGCCGGCACGGAGGCCCGCCACCGCGCACCACGAGGTGCACGGAGGCCAGACGCTTCAGGGAGCAGAGGACGGGGGCGCAGCCCCCCACGCCCCTCTCCCCCTGGGAGAGGGAAAGGGTGAGGGAAGTGTGCCAAACGCCTGAAAACCCGCCCCCCGGAGCCTCAGAGAGGCGCGTCGGGGACCGTCTTCGTCAGCGCTGTGGGGGGCGACAACAACACATGGCGGCACTCTCTCCGCCGGACGGGGGAGGTTGCCTCCCACGCCGGACTCTTTGGTTGCCCGCCCGGACACCACGTCCGGAGCAGGCCGCATCGTTTGGACACCTTGGGGGTCCGTCCCCAGGTTGTCGGGCCCCTGACCAGGGCCGCTCTGGATGCTGCGCAAACACTTAGCAAAGGCCCGCTGACGCGTCAAGCCAGGATGTTTCACGTCTCACCCCGTCCCGTGGTCCGGGGTGGGTGCGCGCCGGGCGGCAGGGGCGCGCGCGAGGGTTGCCTCCGTCCTGAGCATGTGTTCAGGTTCTGGGTCCTCCGCTTCCCCCCGTCTGGCGGAGAGAGTGCCGCCATGTCCGGACAGATCACGCTCGACTTCCAGGGGGCCGCCCCGACCCACCCCGCGCTCGCGCCGTTCCACCCGGTGCTGCAGCGCTGGTTCGCCGAGACGCTCGGCGACCCCACCGAGCCCCAGGTGCAGGGCTGGCCCGTCATCCTCGGCGGCGAGGACGTGCTCATCACCGCCCCCACCGGCAGCGGCAAGACGCTCACCGCCTTCCTCGCCGCGCTGGACGCGCTCTTCCGCGGCGCCCTCGCCGGCACCCTCACCGACGAGACGCAGGTGTTGTACGTCAGCCCGCTCAAGGCGCTCGGCAACGACGTGCAGAAGAACCTGCTCGGGCCCCTCGAGGCCCTGCTCGCGCGCGCCCGCGCCGAGGGCTTCACGCCCCAGGAAGTGCGGGTGGCGGTGCGCACCGGGGACACGCCCGCCTCCGAGCGCGCGGCCATGCTCCGGCGCCCGCCGCACATCCTCATCACCACGCCGGAGAGTCTCTTCCTCTGCCTCACGGCGGACAAGAGCCGCAAGAACCTGCGCACGGTGCGCACGGTCATCGTGGACGAGATCCACGCCCTGGCGCGCGACCGTCGCGGCAGCCACTTCGCGCTCTCGATGGAGCGGCTCAAGGCGCTCTGCCACGTGAAGCCGCAGCTCATCGGGCTGTCGGCCACGGTGCGGCCGCTGGGGCTGGTGGCCTCCTTCCTGACGGGCCGCGCCGAGGGCTGCCGGCGGGTGGAGGTGGGCCACGTGCGGCCGTGGGACCTCTCGCTGTGGACGCCGGAGGAAGAGCTCTCCGCGGTGGCTTCCAACGAGATGTGGGGGCAGGTCTACGACAAGCTGCTCGAGGTGGCGCAGAGCCACCGCACCACGCTCGTCTTCGTCAACACGCGCCGCCTGGCCGAGCGCGTGGCGCACGACCTGGGCGAGCGCCTGGGCGAGGACAAGGTGGCGGCCCACCACGGCAGCATGTCCAAGGAGCTGCGCCTCTCCGCGGAGGAGCGCCTCAAGGCGGGACACCTGGCGGTGATGGTGGCCACCGCCTCGCTCGAGCTCGGCATCGACATCGGCAACGTGGACGTGGTGGTGCAGCTGGGCACCACGCGCGCCATCAACGTGCTCCTGCAGCGGGTGGGCCGCGCCGGCCACCACAAGGCGGGCGTGTCCAAGGGCCTCCTGGTGGCCCTCACCCGCGACGAGCTGGCCGAGTGCGTCGCGCTGCTCAACGCCGTGCGGGAGCGGGACCTGGACGTCCTCGTCATCCCGGAGAAGCCGCTGGACGTGCTCGCCCAGCAGATGGTGGCGGCGTGCGCGTGCGAGGAGTGGGACGAGCGGGCGCTCTACGCGCTGATGCGCCGCGCCTGGCCGTACCACGCGCTCACCTGGGACGAGTTCGAGAAGGTGCTGCGGACGCTGGCCGAGGGCGTGAGCGACCGCCGCGGCCGCTCGCACGCGATGCTTCACCGTGACCGCATCAACGCCCGGCTCAAGGCACGCAAGGGCGCGCGGATGGTGACGCTGATGAACGGGGGCGCCATCCCGGACACCTTCACCTTCCCGGTGCAGGCGGAGCCGGACGGCCGGGTGGTGGGCAGCGTGGACGAGGACTTCGCCATCGACTCCATGGCGGGGGACGTCTTCCTGCTCGGCTCCACCTCGTGGCGCATCCTCCGCGTCAGCACGAGCAGCGTGCGGGTGGAGGACGCGCAGGGGCAGCCGCCGAGCGTGCCCTTCTGGCGCGGCGAGGCCCCCGGCCGCACCGACGCGCTCTCGTCCCAGGTGGGGGGCATGCGCGAGGCGCTGCTCGGCCGCAACGACGCGCGCGGCTTCCTGGAGGAGGAGCTGCACGTCCCCGGGCACGCGGCGGAGGGGCTCCTGCGCTACCTGGAGACGGGGGAGAAGGCGCTGGGGGCGCTTCCCTCGCAGACGTGCGTGGTGGCCGAGCGCTTCTTCGACGAGTCCGGAGGAATGCAGCTCATCCTCCACGCGCCCTTCGGCAGCCGCATCAACCGCGCGTGGGGCCTGGCGCTGCGCAAGAAGTTCTGTCGCACCTTCGACTTCGAGCTGCAGGCCGCGGCCACCGAGGACGGCATCCTGCTGTCCCTCTCCGAGCAGCACAGCTTCCCGCTGGAGGACATCTTCGGCTTCCTCCACCCGGACCGGCTGGAGGAGGTGCTGGTGCAGGCGGTGCTGCAGGTGCCCATCTTCGGCACGCGCTTCCGCTGGGTGGCGAGCCGCGCGCTGGCCATGCAGCGCTACTCGGCCGGCAAGCGGGTGCCTCCGCACCTGCAGCGCGCGCGGAGCGAGGACCTGCTGGCCTCGGTCTTCCCCGCGGGCGTGGGCTGCCAGGACAACCACGGCGGCGCGGACGTGGAGCTGCCGGACCACCCGCTGGTGACGCAGGCCATGGACGACTGCCTGCGCGAGCACATGGACGTGGACGGGCTGAAGGCAGTGCTGCGCGGCATCCGCGACGGCTCCATCCGCACGCTCGCGAGAGACCTGCCGGAGCCCAGCGTCTTCGCGCACCAGATGCTGCAGAGCCAGCCCTACACCTTCCTGGACGGGGCGCCCCT
>JAKEEX010000031.1 GCA_022616315.1 Myxococcaceae bacterium | reverse complement strand
CCGGCTCCTGCTGCACCGCGGCCTTCCACACCTTGACGGCCTCGCTGGCCTTCTGCGCGTCGCGCAGCACCTTGCCGAGGATGAACTTGTAGTCCGCGCGCTTGGGGGCCCGGTCCACGCCCTGCCGCAGTCGGTCCAGCGCCTCCTCGTAGTCGAGGCGTGCCGCCAGGGTCTGTCCCAGGGCCATCAGGACCTCGGCGTTGAAGGGCTCGGCGGCCTGCGCCTCCCGCAGGATCTTCTCCGCGCCCGCAACGTCCTTCCTGGCGAGCCGCACCTCACCGAGCGCGAGCGCCGGCTCCACGGCGTGCGGCGCCTCCTCGCGCGCGCGCACGAGCTCCTTCTCCGCGGCCTCGAGCTCGCCGAGCCGGGCCAGGACGCGCCCCAGCTGCAGGCGTGCCCCGCGAAGCGCCGGCTCCTGGGCGAGCGCCGCCTGCGCCGCGGTCCGGGCGGCAGCAAAGCTCCCCTGCGTCGCGGCCACGCGGCTCAGGCCGAGGTGTGCGTCCGCGAGCGTGGGCTGCAGCGCGAGGGCGCGGTCGAACCCCAGCTTCGCCCGGGCCACGTCTCCCTCGGCCAGCGCGAGCTCGCCCTGGCCCAGGTGGAGCAACGCGCTGTCGGGTGCACGCTTGGCCAGCTCCTCCAGCTGGGTGCGCGCCTCGCCGGGCCGCCGTGTCCGCAAGGAGATGCGCACCAGGGACAGGCGTGCCTCGGCCATGTCCGGGGCGGCGTGGACGGCGCGCCTGAAGTGCTCCTCCGCGCCCGCGCCACCGTCCCTGGAGTCCTCCACGCGGCCATACAGGTAGGCGATGCGTGCGTTGCCGGGGAAGCGACTGCTCGCGGCCTCGACCACCTTGCGCGCCTCGTCCCCCTGTCCCGATGCGAGCAGCACCTCGAGGAAGCCGACCGCCGCGTCGAGGTCCCCCGGCTCCGCCTGGTGCGCGTCCCGATACAGGGGGAGCGCGTCCGCGTAGGCGCGCCGGGACAGGAAGATGCGGGCGAGGTGCGTCTTTGCGGGCAGGGACTTCGGGTCCAGCTCGAGCGCCGAGCGCAGCAGGGGCTCGGCCTCCTCCGGGCGGCCGAGCTTCAGCAGCGCGGCGCCCTTCGTCGCGAGCGCACGCGCCCGCTGGACCGGCAGCAGGGCCTTCTCCGCGGCCTTCGCCAGGACGGGCTCGAGCGCCGTCACCGCCGCCGTCGCGTCACCGCGCGCCGTGAGCTCCAGGTCCGCCAGCTCGAGGGCCGAGTGCAGGTGGTCCGCCGACGCGTCCAGTGCCGCACGGAACGAGGCCGCGGCCTTGTCGAAGGCCTCGTGCGCGGCCTTCGCCGCCTGGTCCCGCTCCTCGCGGGTCTTCTCGAGCTGCCCGGGTGCCCCCGCCGCTCCCGGAACGAGCAGCTTCGCCTCTGCGGCGGCCCGTGCCTCCTCGCGTGCACGGCCAACCGCCAGATGGAGCTTGGCGAGCATGTGGTGGGCTCGTGCGCTCTTCGGTGTGGCCTTCAGGATGCGCGTCAGGGTGGCGATGGCGCTCTCGCGGTTGCGCTCGAGCACATAGGCCTCGGCGAGCAGGAGCTGCAGCTCGACGTCCTTCTGGTCGGCCTCGCTGGCACCTTGCAGGAGCGCACGTGCCTCGGCGCCGCGCCCCGAGGTGAGGGCAGCGCTCGCCCGTGCCTTGACGAACTCGAGCTCACGCTCGCCGAGCACCTCGAGGCCCTCGAGCGCCGCGTGCGCCTGCGCGAGCTCGGCGGGCTTCCCGTCACCGAACGCGCGCGACAGCGCGAAGACGGCCCGGCACCACACGGCGCGCAGCTCGGGGTACTCCTCGAGGGCGAGCACCCGGGCCGCCTCGTCGCGAGCCTTCCGGTAGTCCGGCGCCGTGTCGAGGAGCAGCGCCGCGCGCGCGGTCTGAAGTGCCTTGCCTTCTGCCGTCCCGGGGGCGATGCGCGAAGGGAAGAGCACGCGCACGCCGAAGACACCGTAGTGGGTGAAGCCGAGGCTCGCGCCCGCGCCGACGAGGAGCACCAGCACCGCTGCGGCCACGCCGAGCACGAGGACCTTCCATCCCCGTCTCTCGCCGCCCGCGCCCCCACCGTCCACGACCGCCACGGCGGCCATCCGGCCCTCGTACACCTGGCGCAGCTTGTCGAGCGCCGCGGCGCCCGCGTCCGAAGCCCCGCCTCTCACGGCCTCCAGGGCTCCAGGTTGGAAGGGAGAGGCGTGTGCCTGGCGCTGCAGCGCGGTCGCGAACGCCACCCGGGAGCCGATGGGCTCCCAGCTCGTGCCGTCCAG
Source organism: Myxococcaceae bacterium (assembly GCA_022616315.1). Classification (GTDB taxonomy): domain Bacteria; phylum Myxococcota; class Myxococcia; order Myxococcales; family Myxococcaceae; genus JAKEEX01. Next base: position 5,064 of record JAKEEX010000031.1, on the reverse strand, counting down.
CGAGATGTCCTCGTTGCCGAGCAGCTGCCCGTCCTCCAGCATCCGGACGATGGCCGGCTCCTCGAAGGGGCCGAACACCTTTCCGCTGCTGCGGCGCACGCTGAAGCGCTGCGCGCCTCCCGCCGCGGGTGCGTCCTCGTCGATGAAGCTCAGGAGCTCCGCCCCGGCACCCGGCTGACCCGCCGCCCCGACTCCAGGTCCGACCGGTGCACCGAAGTCCACCGCACCGAAGTCCAGGGACGGGTCGGGTGCTGCCGCCGGGGTGCCAGCGCCCCAGCCGACGGCCGGGGCCGGAGCAGGCAGGTCCGCGAAGCCGAACCCAGCGTCCGCGGGTGGCGCCGTCGCGGGGCTCGGAAGGTCACCGAAGCCGTAGGCCCCGGCCGGGGCCCCCGCGGGGCTCGGCAGCTCGGTGAACGACGGCTCCCCGGCCGCGGGTGCTCCCGAGGCCGGTGCCGGGAGGTCCGCGAAGTCGAACGCGGGAGGCGCGGCATGCTCGCCCTCGTCACCAAAGTCCAGGCCCACGTCCTCCGATGGGAGCGGGCCACCCGGGGCGGGCGCGGTGCCGAAGCGTCCGGTGTCGAAGGGCGCTGTGTGCGGCGCGGCGGAGGCACCGAACGCGAGGACGTCCGGGGACGGCGCGAGTGCGACCGGGGTCGGGCGTTCCGTGCCCCGTGAGGCGCCGCCCCGCGGTGGAAGGGGTGGCGGCGTGTTCCCCGGGAGCGGAATGGCGCCGGCGAAGTCGGCGGGCAACTTGTAGGGCCGGGTGTGCTCGTCCACCGGAGGTGCCCCGGCGTGCCCTGCCGCACCTGGGAGCGGAATGGCCCTGCCGGAGGGGGACGGCGTGCCCGGGAGCGGAATGGCCCTGCCGGAGGTGGGCGAGGGGGGTAGTCCGAAGCCTGCGCCCGGCAGAGGAATGGCGCCTCCCACTGCGGCTCCCGGAAGGGGGATGGCGCCGCCTGCCGGTACACCGGGCAGGGGAATGGCGCCCGCGGAGGCAGCGCCCGGAAGAGGAATGGCGCCTCCAGATGCGGCTCCCGGAAGGGGGATGGCCCCGCCCACCGCAGCACCCGGGAGCGGAATGGGGGTCGGACCGGTCCCCGGCAAGGGGATGGCCCCGCCCGCCGCTGCACCCGGGAGCGGAATGGGGGTCGGACCGGTCCCCGGCAAGGGGATGGCCCCGCCCGCGGCGGCTCCTGGCAGCGGAACGGCCTCCGGACCACGGATGGGGAAGGAGGTCTGGCACTTCGCGCACTTGAGCTTGGCGCCCCCCGCGGGGATCCGCTGGTCGTCGATGTTGTAGTGCGTCTGGCACGAAGGACAGGAGACTTTCATGGCGTCCTTGGAAGGGCGGGGCACGCGAGGTTAACAGACGGCCGAGGGGGGAGGAACGCACACCGCGTGGGCGCTGCCGCGGCGCTCGAAGCGTGCTACCTACCCGGAGCATGGACCCTGTCGTCATCCTGGGAGGCGGGCTGGCAGGCTTGTCCGCCGCGCACTTCCTGTCCCAGCCCTGGCACCTCGTCGAGAAGTCGGACCGGGTCGGCGGACTCATCAAGACGGAGGTGCTGGACGGGTGCGCCTTCGACGCCACCGGCCACTGGCTCCACCTGAGGGACGCCGAGGTGCGCCAGCTGGTGGACACGGTGTGGCTGCCGGGGCAGCTGGTCGTCCACCAGCGGCGGGCGGCCATCTACTCGCGCGGCGTGTTCACCCGCTTCCCCTACCAGGTGAACACCCACGGGCTTCCGCCGGACGTCGTGGCGGAGAACCTCATCGGCTTCATCGACGCGACGCTCGGGGAGAAGGGGCGCGCGCTGCGCGAGCGGGAGCCGCGCAACTTCGCCGAGTTCATCCTCCGCCACATGGGCGAGGGCTTCGCGAAGAACTTCATGCTCCCGTACAACCGGAAGCTCTGGACGGTGGACCCCGCCGAGCTGTCCGCGGCCTGGTGCGGACGCTTCGTCCCGCGCCCCACGCTGAAGGAGGTGGTGGACGGCGCACTGGGCGTGGGCAGCGACGCGCTCGGCTACAACGCCACGTTCCTCTACCCACGCGAGGGCGGCATCGAGGCGCTCGCCCGCGCCATGCTCCGCCACCTGAAGGGAGGAGAGGTCAGCGTCGGCGTGGAGCCCGTCGCGGTGGACTGGAGGGCGCGGCGTGTCTCGCTCTCCGACGGTCGCTCCCTCGTCTACAAGCGCCTCCTCTCCACCATCTCGCTCCCGGGCCTCGTGCGGCTCCTCGCGCGCGGCGGGGCAGGTGTGCCGGACGAGGTCCAGGACGCCGCAGGGAGACTGAGGGCCACCACCGTCACGTACGTCTGCGTGGCGGTGCGCGGACGCAACCGCCAGCCCTGGCACTGGATCTACCTGCCCGAGCCGGAGTTCACGACGTACCGCATCGGCTCGCCCTCCGCGGTGTGGGCGCCGCTCGCTCCGCCGGACACGAGCACCTTCTCCGTGGAGTACAGCCACCACGGCGAGCTGTCCACCGCGCAGGCCGAGAAGGTGGCGCTCGAGGACCTCGTGCGCGCGCAGATGATCCACGGCGTGGAGGACGTGCTGTTTGCCCGCGCGCGAGAGATACCGCACGCCTACGTCCTCTACGACGACGCGTACGGTCCGGCGAGGGACACGATCCTCCGCTTCCTCGAGCACGCGGGCATCCTCACCGCGGGGCGCTACGGGAACTGGGAGTACTCCTCGATGGAAGATGCCATCCTCAGCGGACGCGCGGCGGCGCGGCGTCTCCCAGGCTGACGTCCGCGCACATCCGCGTGCATCGACGGGCGCCGGTTCTCCGGGGCAGGATGGCCGCCCCTCGAGCCCGGGCACCACGCGTGTCCGCTCAATCGCGTGGAGGCAACCGTGGTGGACGAGCCGAGTGTGCTCATCGTCGATGACGACACCTTCGTGCGCGAGTTCCTCAAGGACGCGCTGAAGGAGCTGCCCCTGCGCATCCGCGAGGCGGCCAACGGCGAGGAGGCGCTCCGTCTCGCGGTCGAGGAGACGCCGCGCGTCGTCCTGCTGGACCTGATGATGCCGCGCAAGAGCGGGCTCGAGGTGCTGGAGGAGATGCGCGTGCGCTTCCCGTCCAGCCGGGTGGTGGTCATCAGCAGCCTGGATGCGGAGATGTTGATCCAGCAGGCGCTGTCTCAGGGCGCGTTCTCGTTCATTGGCAAGCCGTTCCACCCCCTCGAGGTGGCGGACGCGGTGCGTGAGGCTCTCAAGGGGTAGGGGCGGCTCGAGGATGGGTAACTACTGGATTCGTGATGCAGAGCTGCGGGTGCTCGGACCGGTGAGCCTCGCGGTGCTCAAGGACCTCCTGACGGCGCGGCGGTTGACCGGCGCGGAGCAGGTGTCGCGCGATGGCGTGACGTGGGTCCCGGCGGACAAGGTCCCGGACCTCCTCGTCGCCCCCGTGAGGAACGAGCAGGTGCGGGAGAGGAACGATGCGGCACAGCTTCGCCGCCAGCTCACGGAGCTCGCGGGCCGGCCCGTCCACGAGGTGTTCGACGTGGCGCCCGAGGCGCCTTCCGCGACCTACCGCGCGAGCTACTACACGCTGGTGAGGCGCTACCACCCCGCGCGGCTCGCCCCGGGCGCCGACCCCGAGCTGGTGGCGGCATACCAGGAGGCCTTCCGCTTCTACTCGAAGCGCCTGGCCGAGGCGGAGGATCGGCTCGCACCCCGTGCACCGGCGGCGCCTCCGACTCGCGAGGTCCGCACCGAGGACTTCGTGGGCATCGAGCGGCGGGACGCAGAGCGGGTCCACGCCACCATCCGCGTCACCCTCACCAACTTCCGGATGTTCACGGACCACCAGCTCATGAACATCTCCATGGGGGGCATGTTCCTCGCCACACAGACGCTCCTCGCGCTCGGGACGCTGGTGGACCTGCAAATGACCTTCGAGGGAGAGGCTCGCCGCGTCGGCGCCCGTGCCCGCGTCGTCTGGGAGAGCAGCGGCGCGGATGCCCGTCACGTGCGCGGCGTGGGGCTCAAGTTCACGCAGCTCAGTCCCGACGACAGCACGTTCATCAAGGACTTCGTGCGGCGCGCGACGGCACAGCGGCGCACCTGACGCTCCGGAGGCGGGCGGTGCTTGCGCCGCGGGGGCGCCGCGTTAGACACAGGGGAATGTGGCCCGAGGCTCCAGCAGCGGAGGCGGTGAGGGTGCTGCTCGTCGCCGCGGACCCGCTCGCGCGCGCGGGGCTCGCCGCGCTCCTCAAGGGTCAGCCGGGCCTCTCGGTGGTGGGCCAGGTGGCGTCCACCGACGAGGTGCCAGGGGCGCTCGTGTCCACGCGTCCCGACGTGTTGCTGCTCGACGCAGGCCCGGGCGCGGAGGCCGCGGCGCTGCCCGAGGTGGAGCCGGTGCCCATCGTCGCGCTCCTGGCCGAGCGTGAGGCGGCGCTGGAGGCACTTCGCGGCGGCGCTCGGGGCGTGCTGGATCGGCAGGTGGACGAGGGGGCGCTGGGAGCGGCGCTGGTGGCTGCGGCGCGCGGACTCTGGGTGGGGGCCCCCGAGTATCTGGAGGGGCTCTGGCCTGCGCGTGGCCCCGGCCTGTCCCCCCGCGCCGAGGACTTCACGCCCCGGGAGCGCGAGGTGCTGCAGCTGCTCGCGGAGGGGCTCTCCAACAAGGGCATCGCGGCGCGGCTGTCCATCAGCGAGCACACCGCCAAGTTCCACGTCAACGCGGTGCTCTCCAAGCTGGGCGTGCAGCGGCGGACCGAGGCCATCGGGCGCGCGGCTCGGCTGGGACTCGTGATCCTCTGACCCTGCCCAGATGGGGAGCTCCCGTGCCTGGCCGTCTCGCCGATGTGCGGCGCGGGCGCGGCGCGTATCTCTTGCTCCATGAGCCAGGACATCCAGAGTCTGTCGCGGTCACTCGCATCCGCCGTGGAGGCGGTGGGTCCCTCGCTGGTGCGGGTGGAGGGACGTGAGGGGCGGGCGAGCACCGGCACCGCCGTTGGGCCCAACCGCATCGTCACGGCCTACCACGCCCTCGATCGCGAGGAGGGCCTCACGGTGGTGGGGGAGGGCGGCGCCGAGCGCGAGGCCACCCTGG
>JAKEEX010000313.1 GCA_022616315.1 Myxococcaceae bacterium | reverse complement strand
CCGGTTCCCTTCGCGCCTGGGCTGCCCTTCACGCTGAGCGCTGGGGGCGGCCCGAAGACGGTGTGCGTGCGGCTGGTCGACGGAAGGGGCATCAGGTCCGCCAACACCCTGTGCTCCAGCATCGTGCTGGAAATCCCGCCGCCGCCGCCTCCGCCGCCCCCGCCTCCGCCGCCGTCGGGTGACCCGCTGCCGGTCGTGAGCATCACGGCACCGGCGAATGGGGCGCGGTTGGCTGCGGGCACGCTGTTCACCATCCGCGCGGCCGTCAGCGACGACAAGAGCCTGGCGGACGCGGAGATGGAGTTCCTCGTGGACGGCAGTCGCCTGCGCCTGGACACCACCGACCCCATCTGGAAGGCGGACTGGACGACGCCCACGAGCGAGAAGTGGTACACGCTGACCGCCATCGCCAAGGACTCCGCGGGCCAGACGAGCTCGCACAGCGTCACCGTGTGCGTGGGCTCGGCTACCTTCTGCAGCGGGACTCAGCCGCCGTCGACTCAGCCGCCGCCGACTCAGCCGCCGCCGACTCAGCCGCCGCCGACTCAGCCGCCTCCGTCGGGGGACGCGCCGCCGACGGTGAGCTTCACCGCCCCTGCGGGTGGAGCACAGCTGACGGCCGGCACGCTCTTCACCATCCGTGCGACCGTCAGCGACGACAAGAGCCTGGCGGACGCGGAGGTGGAGTTCCGCGTGAACGGCAGTCTCCTGCGCCTGGACACCACCGACCCCATCTGGAAGGCGGACTGGACGCCCACCACGAGCGGGACGTACACGCTGACCGCCATCGCCAAGGACTCCGCGGGCCAGACGAGATCGACGAGCATCCAGGTCCACGTCCAGTGAACAGGGACCCGCACCGCACGGGGCAGGTCCGCCTGGTGCGGTGAGCGGATGACCGGGGGCGGTCTCCTTCCGAGGGGGCCGCCCTCTGCCGTTGCGGGCCGCTACCGCCCGCCCAGCTCCCGCGCGAGCTCCGCGTAGATGTGGATGGCGCTGCGGATGCTCTTCTCCCAGTCTCCGAGGTGCAGGCTCTCGTTCTCCGAGTGGGCGTTGGTGTACGGGTCCTCCACGCCGATGAGCAGCGCGGGCACCCCGCCCAGCCCCTGGGAGAAGGGCTCCACGAAAGGGATGGAGGCCCCGCACCCGATGGCCACCGCCGGCGTGCCGAAGCCCGCCTCCAGCGCCCGGAAGGCGGCCTTGAAGGCCGGGTGGCCGGTGTCCGTGTACCACCAGCCCGCGGCTTGGTCCTCGTGGACGTGCACCTCCAGCCCCCAGGGCACCTCGGCCTTCAGCGCCGCGACGAGCCGCCGCTGCACGTCGTGCGCGTCCAGGTTCGGCACCACGCGGATGCCCACGCGCGCCCACGCGGAGTCGCAGAGGATATTGCGCGCGTCCTTGCGACTGGACGCCTGGATGGCGTTGATGGTGAGGGAGGGCTGACGCCAGTTGGTCTCCCAGGGGTGCCGGCCCCCTCCCCACAGCTCCACCCCCGGCCGCATCCGCGCTTTCGTCCGGAACGTCTCCGCGTCGTCCGGGAGCGCTGCGATGGAGCGCCGCTCCTCCTCGGAGAGCGGCTTCACCTTGTCCAGGATGCCCGGGATGGCGATGGTGCCGTCCGCGTTCGTCAGCGAGGCGAGCATCCTGCACAGGCCCATCACCGGGTCCGGCACCGGCCCTCCCCACATGCCCGAGTGCAGCGACTGCTCGAGCGCACGCACCTCCACGTCCACCGTCACCAGCCCGCGCAGGGACGTGGTGACGGAGGGCAGGCCCACGTCGAAGTTGGAGGTGTCCGTGAGGACGATGGCGTCGCAGGCGAGCAGCTGCGTGTTGGCCGCGAGGAACGCCGCGAGATTCCCGCTGCCGATCTCCTCCTCCCCCTCGATGAGGACCTTCACGTTCAGCGGAAGGGTCCCCGCGCCCCTGAGCCAGGCGTCCACCGCCGAGGTGTGGACGACGATGCCCGCCTTGTCGTCCGCCGTCCCGCGGCCGAAGAGGCGGCCGTCCCGCACGGTGGGCTCGAAGGGCGGGCTCGCCCACGCGCTTTCGTCACCCGCAGGCTGCACGTCGTGGTGGGCGTAGAGGAGCACCGTGGGCTTGCCCGGGGCCTTCAGCACCTCGCCGTAGACGTACGGGTGGGCGCCCGGCATCTCGAGCAGCCGCACGTTGTCGAAGCCGCGCTTTCGCAGGAGTGTCGCCGTGGCCTCGGCGGAGGCGCGCACGTGCTTCGCATCGAAGCCCGCGAACGAGACGGAGGGGATGCGCACGAGCGCCTCGAGGTCCCCGAGGTACGCGTCGCGCTGCGCCTTGAAGTGCTGCAGGGCACTGTCGGTGCCGGAGGTGTCGGGTGCCATGGTGCGCGAAGACTTAGCGCCCCTCGTCCACGAGCGCGAGCGCTCGCGTCCACCCGTGGCTTTCGCGTTACAGCTGCTGCACCCGGAGCTCCAGCGGGATGCCCCCGTTGTCCACGGGGAAGGACCGCGGCGACGTGAAGCCGAGCGCACGACCGAGCGCGTCCTCGGGCACGAGCACCGCCGCGCGCCATCCCCGGAAGTGCGTGCGGAGGACACCGCCGAGGGTGCGGTAGAGGCCGACCAGGTCCCCGCCCTCGCCCACCCGCTTCCCGTAGGGTGGGTTGACCACCACGAGGCCCGGGCCGGGGACGGGAGGCACGAGCGCCGCCACGTCACGCCGCTCCAGCGTCAGCCGTTCCCCCACGCCGGCTCTGCGGGCGTTGCGCCGCGCCGTGCCCAGGGAGCCCGCGTTGAGGTCGCTGCCGAAGATGGGGGCGCAGGGCCGCTCCATTGCAAGGGCCCGTGCCTTCTCCGCTTCCCAGGCCTGCGCGTCGTGGGCGGGGAAGGACTCGAAGGCGAAGGTGCGCCCCAGACCCGGCGCGTGCTGCATGGAGAGCCAGGCTCCCTCGATGAGGAAGGTTCCCGAGCCGCACATCGGGTCCACGAGCGGCTCGGTGCCCGTGTAGCCGGCGAGCTGGAGGACTCCGGCCGCGAGGGTTTCCCTCAGAGGAGCCCGTGAGACTTCCTGGCGGTAGCCGCGGCGGTAGAGGAGCTCCCCGGAGGTGTCCACGCTCACCGTGCACGTGGGGCCTTCGGCGCGAAGGGACACGGCCAGGGGGCTCGGGAGAGGGGTACTTGGGGGAAGTGGGGTTCTTGGGTGGAGAGGGGTTTCCGGGCGTGGGGCTGACTTCCCGTGCTCGGGAGCGAGGCCGAGGACCCTCTGGGCGGCCGCTTCGAGGTCCCGCCGTGAGACCTGGCCTCGGACCGCATCGGCCCCCGCGAGCACCGCACCCAGGCGCCCGCGGAAGGGCGAGAGGTCCACGCCGCGCAGGGAAGCCTCCAGGGCACGCGGGCTGTCCGCGGGCACGGTGGCCACCCGGAGGAGCACCCGGCTGGCCGTCCGGAGGAGGAGGTTGGCCCGCCGGTGGAGCCCTTCACCTCCGCGCACCTCCACGCCCCCCGGCAGGGGCGTCACCTCACCCAGGGCACGTGCCTCCCCGGCCAGCACGCCCTCCAGGCCAGGAGTGGCGCTGATGAAGACGAGTTCCTTCTGTCCGGAGCGAGGCACGGAAGACTGCATCATCACCTGGCCCCGGCCGCGCCATCGATTAATAACAGCACCGTGCACTCCCTCTCGCCGCGAGACCGCCGATGACCTCCCATCCCGTCACGCTGAGAAAGCGCCCCGAGCTCTTCGAGGTGACGCTCCAGGAGATGCGCTTCGAGTCGCCTGACACGGCCACCCTCTTCCTGGATACGCATGGCAAGAAGGACTACCGGGCAGGCCAGTACGTGTCCATCGCCCCCCACCAGTTCCTCGCGCTGAAGCCCTGGATTGCGTGGCTGGAGGAGCAGAAGGGCCGCAAGGAACCGGTGCGGCAGTACTCCCTCTCCTCGGCGCCGCACGAGGACCTGGTGGCCATCACGGTGAAGGAGGAGGAGTACCTCCCCGGCCGCATGAAGTACCCGCCCCTCCTCTCCAACCTTCTCGTGTGCATAGGCGAGATTGGGGCCCTGTTGCGAGCGGTGCGCGGGTGAAGCGTGTGTCCGCCGCGGAGGCGGAGGCCGTCAGCAGGGAGGGCTGTGCCTCAT
>JAKEEX010000312.1 GCA_022616315.1 Myxococcaceae bacterium | reverse complement strand
CGGGAAGGTGACGCCCTTCGCCGTGCTCGAGCCGGTGCGCGTGAGCGGAGCCACCGTGACCTACGCCACGCTCCACAACGCGGAGGAGCTCGCCCGGCGCGGCGTGCGCGTGGGAGACACGGTGGTGGTGCGGCGCGCGGGCGAGGTGATTCCGGAGGTGGTGGGCCCGGTGCTGGATCGCCGCCCGAGGCACAGCCGGCCCTGGCGCTTCCCGCGGACGTGTCCCTCGTGTGGCACCGCGCTGGTGCGCAAGGCGGGCGAGGTGGACTTCCGGTGCCCCAACCGCAAGGGCTGCCCGTCACAGGCCATCGAGTGGCTCTTCCACTTCGCCTCCCGCGAGGCCATGGACATCGCGCACCTGGGCTACCAGACGGGGCTCGCGCTGCTCGAGCGTGGCTGGGTGAAGGACCCCGCGGACGTCTTCGCCCTCACGCCGGAGCAGCTGGCGCAGCTGCCGGGCTTCAAGGAAAAGTCCATCCGGAACCTGCTGGACGCCATCGCCGCCGCGCGGGACCGGCCTCTCTCACGGCTCCTGGTGGGGCTCAACATCCTGCACGTGGGGCCACGCGTGGCGAAGCTGCTCGCTCGAGCCTTCCCTTCCGCGGACGCGCTCCGGGACGCCCCCGTGGACGCGCTGACACGCGTGCCGCACATCGGTCCGGAGATCGCGCGGAGCGTGCACGAGTGGTTCCGGCGGCCGGAGAGCGTGCGCCTGCTCGAGAAGCTGCGGCGCCAGGGCGTGCGTCTCACCGAGCCGGGGGAGCCGGAGGCCAGGGGCCCGCTCGCGGGGAAGATGGTGGTGTTCACCGGCGAGCTTCCGACGCTCAGCCGCGAGGAGGCCACCCGCCGGGTCGAGGCCGCGGGCGCGCACGTCACCTCGAGCGTGTCACGCAACACCGACCTCGTCGTGGTGGGGGCGCGGCCTGGCGCCAAGGCGGACCGTGCGCGCAGCCTGGGTGTGGAGACGGTGAGCGAGGCCGAGCTCCTGCGCCGCCTGGGCCGCAAGGGCCGACCACGCGCGTCCCGTCAACGCACCCCGCGCAGCGCCACCGCCCGCCCCACGCGGTCGAGCGCGCAGACGTAGGCGGCCGTGCGCAGGGAGACGGCCCTCTCCGTCGCCAGCTGCGCCACCTCCCGGTAGCAGCGCTCCATGCGCGCCTCCAGGCGGGCCTGCATGTCGTCCTCCGTCCAGCGCCCCGGGTGGAAGGACTCGAGCCACTCGAAGTAGCTCATGGT
>JAKEEX010000030.1 GCA_022616315.1 Myxococcaceae bacterium | reverse complement strand
GCAGTGGGCAACGGACCCCGCGGCTCAGCAGCAGTGGGCAACGGACCCCGCCGCTCAGCAGCAGTGGGCAACGGACCCCGCCGCTCAGCAGCAGTGGGCAACGGACCCCGCCGCTCAGCAGGCCTACGGCGTTGACCCGAGCGCTCACCAGGCGTGGTCGACGGACGCCTCAGCTCAGCAGGCCTACGGCGTCGACCCGAGCGCTCAGCCGGCGTGGTCGACGGACGCCTTAGCTCAGCAGGCCTACGGCGTCGACCCAGGCGCTCGGCCGGCGTGGTCGACGGACCCCTCCGCTCAGCACCTCTGGGCCACGGACCGCGCGCCGGACGATGGGACCATCGTTCACCCTGCGCCCCAGCAGAGCTGGACGGGCGACGCCAACGCTCTGCAAGGCGATGCCACCGGCAGCGAACTGCAGAACAGCTGGGCGTCCCTGGGCCAGGAACCGGATCCGTACGCACTCCACGGCTCGGACGTCCCATCGGCGCCCGCACAGGAATTCGGGGAAGTCCCCGCTGCGGAGGCGTTGACCGACGCCCCTTCGGAGAGCCTGGACCTCGGCGGTGAGGTGGACCTCCCGAGCCTCCACGAGACGCCTCCCTGGATGAAGACGGACGGGCCCTCCGCAACCGCCATCACGGGAGAGCAGTTCGCGCTCACGGCCCCCGAGCCGGCGTGGGCCATGACGGACGTGGTGCCACATTCCTTCGAGCAGCCCGTCCCCAGGGACGCGCATGCCTTCGCGGCTCCCACGGATGCCGTGGCCGCGCCGGAAGTGGAGCTGACCGCGGACGACGTGGTCCTGGTGGACGAGAGCGCTGTGACGGCGGACGCCGGCGCGCTCGTCTCTCCGGCCACGCTGGACGATCCCTCTCCGGAGATTGCCCTGCCCGACTCGGCGGTCCTGCCGCAGACGGGTGCGGTGGATGGTGAAATCGAGGTCGCCGAGGACCCGCGGCTCCTCGCTCTGTATGCCCAGCCGACGGCGGAGGCGTCAGGGCCGGAGTTCACCCGCGCGCAAGCGTGGCTGGTCACCGAAGCTTCGACGGACGCGACACCGGCCTGGGTTGCCGCCGCTGCACCGGGTGACTCCATGTTCGGCGAGGCGCCGACCGCCGGGTGGAACGCGGACGCCAGCGCAGAGGCCGTGGAGCTCAGCGCGGACGACTTCGTCGCCGAGGACACAGCCGCCGCGGAGGTGCCCGCCCCCGCTTCATCGGAGGTCGAGGTCGAAGCGGACCTGACCCTCTCGTCGTTGCCTGCGCTGACCGCGCCTCGTGCGGAGACGACACCCGCGCTCGCGCTGGAGCGTGTCTCCTTCGGCGATGTGGAGGCGGACGTCCTCGAGGTCTCCATGGAGGACGTGGCGGAGGCCGCTGCCCGGCCCTCGACGTCTGCGCTCGAGGAGCTGTCGCTCGACGGGGCCGCCGACGATGCGGTGCCGCTGGCGGCTACCAGCGACTTCATCGAGGCGCGCGGTGACGACGGACGGGCCACCGACGTGTCGCTGGACACGCCCGCCGAGGAGTTCACGATCGAGAGCGGACCCATGGCGGACCTCGCCCAGCAGGCCCACTGGTCCCCCCAGGTGACGCCCCCGGCCCCGTCCGGCCCTGCGGCGGAGCTGCCGGAGATCGAGCTCGTGGAGGCCATGGAGACCACCGGGCCGGAGCACCCGGAGCCGGCGGAAGCCTCGTTCGACGTCACGTCCGTCGCGGACGACCTCGGCTTCGACATCGAGGTGCGCGAGGCGCGCGCCTCCTTCATCGCGGGAGAGCAGCGCGTCATCCTCCACACCGTGGAGGGACAGGTGAAGCGGGGCATGCTCCGGGACGTGGACCTCGAGAGCAGCGTCATCCCGCTCGAGCAGCAGCTGGGGTTCGCTCCGGAGCGCATCTCCAGCCAGCGGGTGAAGGCCATCTTCTTCATGCTCGCCGCGGGCGAGCGCCAGCCCGCGGCGGCGGGTCAGAAGATTCGCGTCACCTTCCACGACGGGCGGCAGCTCGCCGGCTTCTCCACGGACCACCGCCAGCCCGCGCCGGGTTTCTTCGTCGTGCCCGCGGACAACCGCACCAACACCGCGCGCATCTACGTGTTCAGGAGCGCCGTGCAGGCCGTGGCAGAGGGCTGAGTCCTCCGGCCTGCGGCGTGACGGGTGGTGCTAGTTGAGGTACCGGTCGCGAGGGGGCTCCTCCTCGCGATCGCCCACCACGCGCAGGTGGTTGCGACTGCGCCGGGGGCCCTTCAGCTGACGCTGCAGCCGCCAGGACTGGAATCGCAGCCAGAGCATGCGCGGACTGCCGACGCGCATGTAGCCCCAGGTGAGCGCGATGGCGAACGCGGAGGGCACGACGTGCTGCCAGCCCGCGAAGGCCGCGTTGAGCACCACGAAGCCCACGCCGATGAGCGCCAGGGTGTTCCCCGTCATGGGGATGCCCCAGAAGTTGGTTTGCCCGCGTCCCCACGCCAGCCCGAAGGCCACCCACAGGACGGTGAGGAGCACCGTGGCCCCGGCGAACGGCTGCGCGAGGAGCGGCCGGTAGACCAGGGCCAGGAGGACCGTGAGCGCGCCCGCCGCCGCGGTGATGCCGAGCCCGAACGTCAGCGTGCGGCGGCTCCCCCAGGAGCGCTCCAGCGCACCGCCCAGGCTCCAGATGACGAGGGCGCTGATGAGGACACCGAACGGGTCCGTGGCGATGAAGGCGTACGTGAGGAACTGCCACACGTGCAGCTGACCGACGACCAGCCCCGGGACGAGCAGGAGGCGCTCACCGAATCCGCTGCGCGCCGCGAAGCGGAACAGGATGGACCCGGCCACGATGCCGAGCGCGAGCCTCGCCGCCGTGGACGAGAGGCCTGCCGACCCACCGAACCCTCCCCAGCCGCTCCGCATGGGTCGCATGTCGCCGCTCGCTCCTCAAAGCCTGCCCGCCCTTCGAGCGCGCCTGCCGTCGTGTCGGTGAAAAGTGCTCCGGTGGCGCACGGTGCGCAACACCGAGCGTCGCCTGGCGTTCAGAACGCCGGGGACGCCCTCCCCTCTTCCCCGAGGCCCCCTCCCCGGCTCCTCAGGTCCGGGGGCGGTAGAAGAGCGTGATGGTGAGACAGTGGAACTCCTTGTCGGAGGACTGGGTCACCACCTTGTCCAGCACCTCGAGCGTGGGGTTCTCCTTGAGCCACCTCGTGATGGTCTCGCCCATGGCCTCGCGGTCCCTCGCGAGCGTGGTGGAGAAGACCTTGACCCCGCTGAAGCTCATGCCACCCATGCCGACCCCTCGGTGAAGGCTCCTGGACTCTCCGAGGTCTTTAGCGCGACTCGAGGAGAGCCAGCAACCGTACGGCATCCCGACCGGACGCTCAGCGGCCGGCCATGGCCCGTCGCATCAGGCACGCCCCCTCGTCCTTGCAGCTGGGGCCAATGCCGTCCGGATGGGGACCCAGGGGCGCCTTGTCCGACTCCTCCACGCCACACAGCACGCACTTGCGCTTGCGCAGCCGGCGCTCGGCGCGGCGCTCTTCGGCGATGGCCTTGGCGCGCTCCCTGGCCGCCTTGGTGTCGATGTCGTTGCTCATGAACACTGGGGCGTACCCAATTCGCCTCCCGAGGTCCAGGGCAGGCGGCCACCACCGGCTGCCCGCCGGCCTGCGCGCGGCGCCCGTCAACACCCCCACGTCGCGGCGGACCAGTTGTCACCCGGTCGGGAACGACCAACTTCAAGCCGCCGGGGAGCGGGCGGGGAGGGCCCCTTCGGTCGGGGCCACGGGAGGGGAGTACGACATGGGGACCCAGGGCACGGACGGGTGCGCACCATCCAGCGCACGCGGCGCGTCGGAGTGGTCGCGCGGTCGGGAGGTGGGCTGACATGGAGCTCTTCCCCATCCAGCTCCTCATCCTGCTGGTGCTGATGAACCGCTACCTGCTGGGCCCCTTCATCCGCCGGGTGCGGGGCGGCGAGTTCGACCGCACCCGGGACGACTACGAGCCCACCGTCGCCATCATCATCCCGCTCTACAACGAGGGAGAGGGAATCTTCCACACGGTCCGCTCGCTGCTCGGGCAGGACTACCCCCGCGAGAAGCTGTCCATCGTCGTCGTGGACGACTGCTCCCAGGACGACAGCTACGCCTGGGCGTGCAAGGCCGCGGAGGGGCGCGCCAACGTCAGCGTGATGCGCAACCCGCACAACATGGGGAAGCGCAAGGGCATCAACCGGGCGGTCCGGGCCTCCAGCGCGGAGATCATCGTCTCGGTGGACTCGGACGTGGTGGCGGACCGCCGGGCGGTGCGCGAGCTGGTGCGCCGCTTCACGTCCGAGGACGTGGCCGCGGTGGGTGGGCGTACCTTCGTCGTCAACAGGCACGCGAGCTGGCTCACCCGGATGGTGGAGATCAAGTTCCACTACTCCCAGGATTGGCTGAAGGACCTCGAGCGCAGCTTCGACCGGGTGATGTGTCTGACCGGGTGTCTCACCGCCTACCGCCGCCACGTGCTGCTCGAGCTGGAGCCCATCCTCGAGAACCGGAACGTGGCCGGGGTGTCCATCAAGTACGGCGAGGACCGGTTCCTCACGCGGCAGATCGTCAAGGCCGGCTACCGCACGCGCTACACCAGCGCGGCCTTCTGCCAGACGGCCGCACCCCGGGACCTGCCCTCGTATTACTCGCAGCAGCTGCGGTGGCGGCGCTCCAACCTCATCGACATGTTCTGCGGCATGAGCCACGCCTGGCGCCTGCCTGCGCCCGTGGCCATCCACTACACGGCCCAGTTCGTCCTGCTGCTCGCCTATCCCGTGGTCATCCTGGAGAACCTCTCCAACGGGGACTTCATGGAGGTGCTACTCAAGCACCTGGGGCTCATCGCCGTGATGGGGGTGATCTACCGGTACGAGACGCGGCACCTGCCCGCGGAGCTACGCGTCCCCGCGCACGCCTTCCTGCCCATCGCCTTCCTGATGCCCGTAACGTACGCGCTCTTCACGCCGCTCGCGCTCCTCACCCTGGACTCGGGCAGCTGGGAGACGCGCGGGAGCACGGCCCCTGCGCGCGCGGCGCCGGCCGGCAGGACGTCCCCGCCACCTCCTGCCGCAGGGACGACGACCGCGGGCATGTGACCGGGGCTCCCCTCTCCCCCTGGCGCCCTGCCGTCACCCCGCAGTCGGCGCGGAGGCGGCGGCGCGGGCCTTGCGCCGCTCGATGAGCCACACCGCGAGCACTCCCAGCTCGTAGCAGGCCAGCATGGGCCCGGCCATCATGGACAGGTTCACCACGTCCCCCGTGGGCGTGAGGATGGCCGCCGCGATGAGGCACACCACGAAGGCGTGCCGGTTGTACTTGAGGAGGAAGCGGCTGCTGATGAGCCCCACGCTGCCGAGCAGGGCCATCACGAGGGGCAGCTCGAAGATGACGCCGAAGGCCATGAGGAGGAGCAACACCAGGGACAGCTGCTCGCTCATGGTGAGCATGGGCCGCGTCCAGCGCATCGCCTCGTAGCGCGCCGTGCCCGCCGCGAGCTCCTTCTCCATGCGCCAGAGTCCGGCCACCTCCTCGCCGTGCTCCGCCGCACCGCCCAGGAGCCCCGCCGCCTCGTCCAGGGCCGCGGACGCCGTGCGCAGGTCCCCGGTGCGGAACGCGTCCACAGCGGTGAGACGCTTCTCCATCACGAGCAGCAGGCGGGGTCTCGCGGAGGGGGAGAGGCCCACGGCCGTGGCGTCCACCAGCCGGCCGAGGCCCTCCAGACGCGCGCGCACCTCCACGCTCTCGTCCGGGGCGAGGCTTCCGGTGGTCGTGGAGTCGGTGCTCCCATCCCCCGATGCGCGAAGCTGCTCCTCACCACCGCCGGCGAGCCGCGCGGCGTGGGAGAGCTCGCCGAGCCGCACGTAGCGGAGCGCGTCCTCCTCCTGGAGCCTGCCCACCTCGAGCCGCTCCTCGAGCGCTGCCGAGTCCTCCTCGTTGAGGAGGAAGCGGAACATGGGCGGCAAGACAGCCAGGTAGCAGAAGGCCAGCCCCGCCACGAAGGCGAGCGTCCCGAACACCACGAAGGGAGACGCCATGCGGCGCTCCTGCGGGTAGAGCCCGGGCGCGACGAAGCCCCACAGCTGCCAGAGGAGGACGGGGGTGGTGAGGAAGACGCCGCAGTAGACGCCCACCTTCATCAGCACGTTGAGCTCTTCGATGCCCGACGTGTAGATGAGCGCGCGCTGGTCCGCGGGGAGCGCCTGCAGCACCGGCTGCATCAGGAGCCCGAAGATGGGCTTGGCGAAGATGAGCGAGGCCACGCCCAGCACCAGCACGGCGAGCGCGCACTTGGCCAGCCGGCCGCGCAGCTCGACGAGGTGGTCGGCGAGGCTCATCCGCGCCCCTTCTTGTTCGTGCACGGGCTCGGTCACCTGGGCTCCGGCTTTTTCTTCTTCGTGCACGCGCTCGGTCACGTGGGCTCCGACGTTCCCCTCTCCCCGGGGAGAGGGGAAGGGTGAGGGGCCGTCTCCGCGCGAATCGACGAAGCCCGGGGGGCCGTCCCCGCGTGAGGCGACGACGCTTCAGGGGGCGTCTCCGCGAGAGGCGACGCCGCTTCAGGGGCTGTCTCCGCGAGAGCCGGAGGCGGCGCGTCGGCGGGGGGTGCGTCCGCCGGCAACCCCGGGCCGGACGGCCGCGTTCCCTCGGGCGGCGTCAGCTTGGGCAGGGGCTCGAGGTCCGTGTCCATCCGGTAGAACTCGCGCTCCACCACGGTGCGCACCTCGTCCGTCTGGCGGCGGAACTCGCGCATGAACTTGCCGATGCCCCGGGCCAGCTCTGGCAGCCGCTTCGGCCCGAGGATGAGCAGGGCCGCGATGAGGATGAAGATGACTTCGCCGGCGCCGACGTTGAACATGGGTGGCCCTGCAACAGGGGACGCGTACGTTTACCGCGACGGCCGGGAGGGTGCATGCCTCCAAATTCGGGTGTTCGACCGTCAGGGGGCCGTCGCCCCGTCCCCTTGCTCCGCCGCCCGCCCCTCGGAGGGCCCGTGGGTACCGGAGGACCGCAGGAGCGGCGCAGCGTCCCCGGGGGTCTGCGCCTGCCGCAGGCGGGACTCCAGCGCCCACATCAGCGGCGGCGCCAGCACCGTCAGGGCCATCGAGAGCACGGCCACCCGCTCCATCCCCAGGAGGCCTCCCCCGGGCTTCGCCGCCAGCGCGACCGAGGCCGCGAAGCCCCCGAGCGACATGGCGACGTGCTGGACGAAGGACTGCAGCGACATGAAGCGGGCGCGCTCGGGCCCGCGGGGAACCTTCGAGGTGAGCGTCGTGATGGCGACGTTGCGCATCCCCATGGCGAGGAAGAAACCCATGAAGACGAGCAGGACGGGCACCACCATCTGCACTCCGGAGGTCGCTCCGACGAGCGGCGCGGCGAGCGCGGAGGCCCACCCGGGCACCACGCGTGCGACGAGGTCGAAGCGCAGGAAGCTGAAGTAGAGCGCCCCCAGGAGCACCACCGCGCCCACCAGCCCCACGCGGAAGCTGCCATAGCGGTCCACCATGCGGCCCGAGGTGCGCAACGTGAGGAGGCTCACGATGCCACCCACGAGGTACAGCAGGTCCAGCGCGCTGCGCGGGAACCCGATGTTGCCCTGCACGTAGGCGCTGATGTTGGGGACGACGAGGAAGCCACCCATCATCGACGCCGCGACGAGCGCGTACGCCATCTGCACGTCGGTGCGGCGCAGCAGCGCGGTGAAGCCGGTGAGTCCCTCCGGGCCCGCCCCCCGCTGGAGGTGTCCCGTGAGGGGAGGCAGGAGGAACACCGCCCCCGCCGTCACCACCGCACCCAGGAGCCCCGCACCCACGAAGGGCATCCACCAGCCACCGTAGAGGGCCAGCCGGAGCGCGAAAGGCATTCCGACGATGGAGGCAATGGAGAACGCGCTCATCACCGTCCCCATGGCCCGGCCGCGCCGCTCCGGTGGAACGACGTCCGTCACGATGCTGAAGCAGAGCGCCGTCGCAGGCCCACCGAAGAGGCCCGCGAGCACCCGCGCGGCGAGCAGGGTGCCGAACCCGGTCGCGAGCCCGCCGGCGAGCGTGCCGAGCACCAGGCCCGCCATGCTCACCGCGAGCGCCTTCCTCCGGTCGAACCGGTCCAGGAAGAAGGCCCCCACGAGGCCACTGAGGGCGGCGGCAGCGCTGTAGGCACCCACCACCCACCCGAGGTGGCTCTCGGGGATGGCCAGCGCACGGGCGAAGTCCGGCCCGAGCGGAGCCACCATGACGAAGTCGAGGATATTGACGAACTGGACCGCGCCAATGAGCAGCACGACGGTCCGCTCCAACGGGGCGCGTGACATGGGGGGGCTCCTTCTAACGTTTCGCGGGGATGAACGCTCGCCCTTCCTCCGGGCGTGGGCGCCCACACTAGAGTGGAGGGAACCGTGAGCACGCTCCTCTACTGGGACCCCCTCTTCGCGCGGCACGACCCGGGTGTCGGCCATCCCGAAAGTCCGGCCCGGGCGGAGGCCATCCTCGCCCTGCTGCGGCAGGAGCCCGTGGAGGGGCTCGTCCTACGCTCCCCCCGCCCGGCGACCTTCGAGGAGCTCGCCCGGGTGCACACCCTCGCACACCTCAGGATGCTCGAGGACCTGCGCGGCCGCTCGGTGGCGCTGGACGAGGACACCCTCACCTCGCCGGACAGCGTCGACGCCGCAATGCTCGCCGCGGGCGCGGCGGTGGGCGCGGTGGAGGCGGTGCTGCGTGGGGAGGCGCCCCACGCCTTCGCGCTCGTGCGGCCCCCCGGGCACCACGCCGAGCCGGACCGCGCCATGGGCTTCTGTCTCCTCAACAACGTGGCCGTGGCCGCGGAGGCTGCACGAGCGCTCGGTGCACGACGCGTCCTGGTGGTGGACTGGGACGTGCACCACGGCAACGGCACCCAGGCGGCGTTCTGGGAGCGGCGCGACGTGCTGTACCAGTCCGTGCACCAGTTCCCGTACTACCCGGGCACGGGGGAGGTGCTCGAGATCGGGGCCGGCGAAGGCAGGGGCTACACCGTCAACGTCCCGCTGCCGGCCGCGTGCGGGGACAGCGACTATGGCGCCGTCTTCGAGGAGCTGCTCCTGCCCATCGGGCGCGCGTACCGCCCCGACCTCGTGCTCGTCTCCGCGGGCTTCGACCCGCACCAGGACGACCCCATCGGCGGCATGCGCGTGACGGAGCGCGGCTTCGCGGCGATGTGCACCTCGGTGCGCGAGCTGGCCGCAGAGACGTGCGGCGGAAAGCTGGTGCTGGTGCTGGAGGGTGGCTACACGCTGGGAGGCCTCGCGCGCAGCGTCCACGCGTGCCTGGAGGTGCTCGAGGGCCGCACCGAGCACTTCCCCGGGGGCCAGGTGGGCCGCTCCACGCGCGAGGCCCTGAAGCAAAGCCGTGAAGCACTCCTCCCCTTCTGGCCCACGCTCTGAGCCAATCACCCCTCTCCCCGCGCACCGTCCACCCATGCTACGCCCTCCAGGATTCGAACGACCGCGGAGGGGAGACAGGGCATGGCAAAGCCGGAGTACAGGAACGTCCTCATCACCGGGGCCTCGAGCGGCCTCGGGCGAGGGCTGGCGGCGTGGTTCGCGAAGCGCGGCGCCACCGTGTACGCGGCGGCGCGACGCGCGGAGCAGCTCGCACAGCTCGCGCACGAGGTCGAGGGCGGACCTGGGCGCGTGGAGCCTGTGACGCTCGACGTGGCGGACAGCACACGGACGGTGGAGGTGGTGCGCGAGCTGGACCGCAAGTGCGGAGGGCTGGACCTGGTCGTGGCCAACGCGGGAGTGGGCGCGTACACCTCCGGCAGGCGAATGGACTGGGGTGCGGTGGAGCGCATCCTCAAGGTCAACGTGGAGGGCGCGGCGGCCACGCTCTGTGCGGCCCTGCCGTCCATGGTGGAGCGCAGGCGCGGCCACCTCGTGGGCATCTCTTCGCTCGCGGGACTGCGCGGCGTTCCCCGCTTCGCCGCCTACAGCGCCTCCAAGGCGTTCCTCAGCACCTTCCTCGAGAGCCTCCGCCTCGACCTGCACGGCACGGGCGTCAATGTGACGTGCCTTTACCCCGGCTACGTGAAGAGCGAGATGACCGCTCAGAACACCTCCATGCCCTTCCTTCTGGAGACCGAGGACGCCGTGGAGCGCATGGGCCGCGCCATCGAGAGGGGCGAGGAGGTGTTCCTCTTCCCGTGGCAGGCGGCCACGGCCATGCGCCTGGTGCGGACGCTCCCGCGGCCCCTCTACGACAGGGTGATGCGCGGACGGCGGTGAGGCCAGGCGCACAGCACCCTCACCCTGTCCCTCTCCCAGGGGGAGAGGGGAGATTGAGCTCCAGGCGTGGACGTGGACGTGGACGTGGACGGCAACGCAGGGGCCGTCCCCCTGTGCCTCAGTTCGGCAGCTGCCCGAGGTTGAACTCCTCGGGGTCCACCACGCCCTTCTCCTGCTGGACGTCCTGCGGCTCGGTGCCCTTGCGGAACCACATGTCGAGCACCTTCTTGGAGCCGCTCGAGGCGCGACGGCCCGTGTCCGCGTCGATGCCGAGCCGCCGCACCTCCAGCCACTCCGGCGGGTAGAACTCGCCCTGCGGGCGCCCGTCCAGCGCGCGCTTCATGTACTCGAGCCAGATGGGCAGCGAGGCCCGGCCCCCCGTCTCGAAGCGGCCCAGCGGGTGCGGGTTGAGGTCGTAGCCGAGCCACACCACCGTCACCAGGTCACGCGTGTAGCCGGCGAACCAGGTGTCGAAGCTGTCGTTGGTGGTGCCCGTCTTGCCGGCCGCGGGCTTGCCCAGCTTCTGCGCCGGCGCGCCCGTGCCCTCGCGCACCACGCCCCGGAGCAGGTCCGTCATGATGAAGGCCGTCTCCGGGCTCATCACCTGCTCGCCCGGCTCGTACTGGGTGGCGTAGGCGGCCGCCACCCGGTCCACGAGCGGCGCCCAGGCGTCGTCGTACGCGGTGTGGTCCTCCAGCGTGCGGCCGAAGCGGTCCTCCATCTTCCGGATGAAGGCCGTGGGCTTCCTCACGCCGTAGCGGTTGAAGGCCGCGTACACCTGCGCGAGCTCGAACGGGTAGACGCAGCTCGAGCCGAGCGCCGCGGAGAAGTCCTGGTTCATGGGCGTGCTGAGGCCGAGCTTCGCCGCCCACTCGCTCATGGGCTTCACGCCCACGGCCTGGAACGTCTTCACCGCGGGGATGTTCATGGAGTTGACGAGCGCGGTGCGCAGGAGCACGTCCCCCTTGAAGCCCTCGTCGAAGTTCTCCGGCTTCCAGCGCAGCTGCGAGTCCGGGTCGTCGAACACGACCGGGCTGTCCACGATGACCGTGGCCTCGCTCCAGTTGAGCTGCTCGAGCGCGGCGGAGTACACGACCGGCTTGTAGGAGGAGCCGGGCTGGCGGCACGCCTGGAACGCGCGGTTGTACTCGTTGGCGTCGAAGTCGTACCCGCCCACCATGGCCGTCAGGTAGTTGCGGTGCGGGTCGATGGAGACCACGGCCCCCTGCAGCTCCGGCTCCTGCTCCAGGCGGAAGAGCGGCGCGCCCTGCGGCAGCGCGTTGAAGAGGCCCCGCTCGTACTGATCGCGGTCGTCGTACAGGTCCTTCGGTGCCACGTGGCGCACCACCACCACGTCTCCGGGCTTCAGGGCCGAGCGCACCGAGGAGAGCATCAGGCCGGGGTAGTAGCCCTCCGGGTTGACCTTGCGCGCCCAGCGCATGCCGAGCAGCGGCAGCTTGCCCACGTGCGGCCCCACCTGCACGGTGAGGCCCTTCCTGTCCTCGTCCACGCCGGTGACGAGCGCGACGTAGAGGCTGCCCTCCTCCAGGGCCTCCTGACCCAGGGCCTTCTTCGCGCGCGCGAGGAACTCGCTCCGCTCCTTCTCCGTGGCCAGCTGCAGCACCGGGCCGCGGAAGCCCTGGCGCTTGTCCACGGTGAGCAGGCCGTCCAGCATGGCGTCCTGCGCGGCGCGCTGCCGCTCGCTGTCCATGGTGGTGAAGAGCTTGAGGCCACCCTCCAGGAGTGCGGGGTTGCCCCAGCGCTCCACCACGTCCTTGCGGACCTGCTCCACGAAGTAGGGCGCGAACTCGTGGAAGACGTCCTCCACGGGGTGCACGCGCACCTCCTCGGCCACCGCGGCGTCGTGCTCCTCCTGGGAGATCATCCCCTCGTCGAGCATGCGCCGCAGCACGTACTTGCGCCGCTCGATGGCCTTCTGTGGCGCCTTGAAGGGCGAGAAGCGGCTGGGTGCCTGCGGAAGGCCCGCGATGAGCGACATCTCACCGAGCGTCAGGTCGCGCACGTCCTTGCGGAAGTAGTTCTCCGCCGCGCTCTGCACGCCGTAGCTGTGGTGTCCCAGGTAGACGTTGTTCAGGTAGAGGTAGAGGATCTGCTCCTTGGTGAGCGCGGCCTCCAGGCGGCGCGCCAGGATGGCCTCGCGGATCTTCCGCGTGGCCGTCTTCGCGGTGGCCTTCTCGAAGCCCTCGGCGGAGATGAGGACCGCCTTGGCGGTCTGCTGCGTGAGGGTGGAGCCTCCCTCCACACGTCCGATGCCGGTCAGCTTCTTGATGACCGTCTTGGTGACCGCGCGCGCCGTGCCGAAGAAGTCCACGCCCGGGTGGTCGAAGAAGGAGGAGTCCTCGGAGGCGATGAAGGCCTGCACGAGCCGCTTGGGGATGCGCTCGTAGGGCACCAGCTTGCGGCGCTCGCGGTAGAACTCGCCGGCCAGCACCGCGTCGTCCGTGTAGACCTCGGTGAGGATGGGCGGCCAGTAGGCCTCCACGTCCGGGATGGCCGGCAGGCCGTCGCTGAAGTGGTAGTAGGCGCCGAGGCCCAGGACGCCCACCGCGGTGGCACCCGTCAGCGTCAGCCAGCCGAGCACCATCAGGAGCCGGATCTTCCACGGCTTCTTCGGTGGCAGCTCGAGGACGAGCCTCGGGGGCGGAGTGGAGGGCTGGCTCATGGGACGTCCGGGGTGAGGTTTGCGGCCTTGAGGACCGCGCGCAGCTCCTCGGGGAGCTCGGCGGAGACCTCCATCTTCGCTCCATCCTTCGGGTGCGGGAACACCAGGAGTTCGGAGTGGAGGAAAAGTCGCTTGAGCCCCCAGCGAGCTCTTGCCTCCCGGTTGAAGGCGAAGTCGCCGTATTTCCGGTCCCCGGCCACCGGGTGTCCGATGGCCGCCAGGTGGCGGCGGATCTGGTGCGTGCGGCCCGTCTCGATGGTGCAGGAGAGGAGCGCACACTCGCTTCCCTGCTTCTCCAACTTCCAGCGGGTGAGCGCCTCCTGCATGTTCACCCCCCGGACAGCCTTGCTGGCGGCCGTCTGCTGGTGTTCAGCGAGCGGCAGATCGATCACCCCCGCGGGCCGGGGCATCCGCCCCTTCACGAGCGTGAGGTAGCGCTTCCTGGCCTTTCCGTGGGTGAAGACCTCGGTGAAGTGCACCATGGCGGGGCGTCGCTTGGCCACGAGGATGACCCCGCTCGTCTCGCGGTCCAGGCGGTGCGCGGGCGAGGCGGTGAAGTCGTTCCGGACCGCCTTGGGGCCCAGGTAGGCGCGCACATAGTCCACCAGCGTGCCGCCCGTGATGCCGCTTCCGGTGTGCACCGCCATTCCGCTCGGCTTGTTGACCGCCATCAGCCAGTCGTCCTCGAGCAGGATGTCCAGTGCGGACAGGTCCTCGGGGGGCGGCGCGGGTGCCTTCGCCTTCGGCGGAGGCGCGAGGAGGCGCTCCTCGGTTCCCCGGATGGTGAGCACGTCCCCCGGCTGGAGCAGCTGCTCGGGTTGCGCACGCTTTCCGTTCACGCGCACCTTCTTCGTGCGAATCATCTTGAACAGATGGCTCGTGGGTACTCCGGGCAGTTTCTTCTTGAGGAGCTTGTCCAGGCGGCTGTTGGCAGCATCCTCGTCGATGCGGAACTCGATCATTTGGCTGGTAAAACGACGAAACCACACCGATAAAGTGCGGTCCATGCCGAAGGCACCCTCCATTGAAAAGCTGCTGGCCGCGGGTTCCGCCGAGTGGAACCGCCTGCGCAAGGCCGGCCAGGCACCCACCGACGGGACGGGCGCTACGTTCGCCCAGCTGTTCTCCGCCAACGCGGACCTCTCCGGGCTCACTCTCATCGGCAGCGAGTGGGAGCGGTGCGACCTGTCGAAGGTGAGCTTCCGCGACACGGACCTCTCCAACTCCTACTTCCACGGTGGCCGCATGCAGGACTGCGACTTCCGCGGCGCGAACCTGGAGGGCGCCACCTTCGAGAAGCTCAAGCTCCTCAGGTGCGACTTCACGGGCGCCCAGGGGCTGGAGGAGCTGGAGCTCGAGGACGTGGACATGGACCGCGTGGTGGGCCTGTTCGGTGTGGAGGCCCCGCCCCCGCCGCCTCCACCCGCCCAGGGCGTCACCTCCTTCACCCGTGAGCAGCGCGCCCAGGTGCTGGGCATGCAGGGGCAGGCGGAGGAGGCCGTCAGCGAGCTGCCCCCCTTCCGTCCGCAGGATCCACCGAGCGCGCTCCTGTTCCGCGGCCTCAAGCGGCTGCCCCAGCCTCCGCCGTGGGTGCTGGACGCACCGGGCCTCCACCCGCCCCTCCCCGTGCGCCTGCCTCCCGGCACGGGCCTGGAGAGCCTCTACCGCGAGGCCGTGAAGGCGCGGCTGGAGAACCGGCCGGTGGCGGCGGACTCCGCCGCGGTGGAGCGCGCGCAGACCGGACTGCGGCTCGGGAGCAAGGACGCGGCGCTGGGCGCCATGTACCTGCGCGAGGTGGGGCAGTCACCGCGCTTCCGCTTCTCCGCCGCGAAGGCGCTGAAGGAGGCGCTGCGCACGGAGTCGGACGTGGAGGACCTCACCGCGGCCATCGACCCGCGCATCACCGGCGCGCTGCTGGAGCTGCGTCTTCCCAACGACGTGTCCGAGCACCTGGGCGAGGCGAGGCGCAGGCTCGCCGCCACCCAGCTCTTCTCGGCGCTCCTGGAGGCGGGCTTCACGCCGGAGAACAACTGGGACGAGGCGGTGGACTCGATCGACGTCTCGCAGGACCTCGCGCACACCGCCACGGGCGGGGACCGCGCGGCGCTGCTCGACGCGTTCGCGGCCTTCTCCGCGCTACCCGACGAGGCGCGCCTGCGCCGGCTGGCGTACCTCGCGGAGGCCGTGTCGCACCTGGAGCTCGTCAGCCGCCTGCCGGAGGGGCTCGAGCCCGCGTGGCTCACCGGCCCGGAGTGGCGCGAGCACCACGAGCGGGAGATGATCCTCGTCCAGGCGCTGTCCGCCACGGACATCCCCGCGAAGGTGCCCAAGCTGGCCCAGGCGGAGCTCGGCATCCCCGAGGGCACCGTGCCCGAGGACAGCGAGCACGACCTGTTCCTCCACTTCCGCTGCGAGGAGTGCGGGCTCGAGAAGCTCGTGATGCAGTCGCCCGCTGAGGAGTAGGCGCGGTGACGGTCCGTGCGTCGCCGTCGCCGTCGCCGTCCACGTCCACGTCCACGTCAACGTCAACGTCAACGTCAACGCTTGGAGCGAACGGACCTCAATTTTCCCTCATCCCCTGGGAGAGGGATGGGGTGAGGGGAATCCGTCACAGGAGCGACAGCTGCAGCGCCTTCCCGAGCGCTCGCGCGGCCATGCCCTCCCGACGCAGCCCTTGAGCGAGCTCCTCCGCGAAGCCGTGGTGCGTGATGACCTCGCGCGCTCCCGTGGCTTGCGCGTAGCGGACGAGCGCCGGATGGTCCGCGTGGTCCGAGAGGGGAAAGGCTTCGTCCGCGCCGTAGCGTCGCGCCCCACCCTCCTCCAGCGCCCATCCGGTGAGGACCGCCGTGCGCCTGCGCGTCAATCGCGCGAGCACGGACATGCGGGACGTGTGCGGCGGGAGCACCACCACCTCGCCCGGCTCAGCGACTCCTTCGAAGCGGCGCACGCCGGGGATGGGGACGCCCAGCTCCGCGTAGAGCTCCACCACCTCGTGCACCTTGGGGTGCGCGGCGAGCTTGAAGCCGCGGTCGGAGAGGAAGCGCATCGCCTCCTGGCTCTTGCCGAGCGCGTAGCCGAGCAGCACGGGGACGACGTCCTGGTCGAGGCAGCGGCGAACCCACGTCTCCAGCGCGCCGAGCACCTCCTCACGCGGAGGGAACGCGTAGCGCGGGTGGCCGTAGGTGGACTCGATGACGAGCGTGTCGCAGTGGGCCACCTGGAGGGGCTCGGCGGTGAGCGAGGAGGCCAGGTTGAGGTCCCCCGTGTAGACGAGCCGGTGGCCATCCGGGCGCGTGACGCGCAGCTGCGCGCTGCCGAGGATGTGGCCGGCCGGGAGCAGCTCCAGCGTCAGGGGCCCCAGCGCGAACGGCCGGTTGAAGGGGACGGCGAGGGGCGACTCCAGCTTGCCCAGCCGGTGCGCCATGAAGCGCAGCGTGGCCGCCGTGGCGATGGTCCGCTCGTGCCGCGCGATGTGGTCCGAGTGCGCGTGCGAGACGAAGCACAGGGGCGTGCGGCGCGTGGCGTCCAGGAACAGCGGGGACCCCACCACCTGAAGCCCGTTCTTCGCGCGCTGCACGGCCATGGTGAAGGCCTATACCTCACGCGCGGGCGGGCGCCGAGCGCCGCTGCTTCCAGCGGGAGAGTGCCTCCGCACCCACCTCGGACACCAGGACGGCGAGCACCACCAGACCCCCGCCCACCCACTCACGGACCCCCAGCACCTCCCGCCCCGCCATCACCGAGAAGAGGGCCGTGAAGACGGGCTCGAGGGTGAAGATGACCACCGCGCGGACCGCGGAGGTGCGGGCCTGTGCCCACGTCTGCACGGTGATGGCGAGCGCGCTGGCGAAGACGCCGCAGACGCCCACCGCGAGGAGTACCGGAGTGCTCGGCGTGAAGCGCACCTCGGTGAAGGGCAGGCACAGCGCGGACAGGAGCGCCACGCCCCACAGCTGGACCGCTACCATGGCCGTGGGAACGGCCTTCCGCGCATAGCGCTCGGTGAGGACGAGGTGGGCGGCGAAGGCCACCGCGCACCCGAGCGTCAGCACGTCCCCGAGCAGAGCGTTCCGCGGGAGGTCCCCGGCCCCCGCTCGCGTGAGGACCCACAGCCCCACGGCGGCCAGCCCCACACCGAGGAGCGCGGTGGGGCGTGGAACGCGCCGGAAGAGGGCCATGGAGAGGAGCGGCACGAGCACCACGTACAGCCCGGTGATGAAGGCCGAGCGCGACGCCGTGGTGTAGACGAGCCCCGTCGTCTGGAGGGCGAAGCCGATGAAGAGGGCGCAGGCGAGCACCAGCCCCCCGCGCACCGAGTCACGGTGGAGGAGGCTCTTGCGCGCGACGGCGGAGAGCGCCACCGCCCCGAGCGTGAAGCGCAGCGTGAGGAAGGTGAACGGGTCCACCTCCGTGAGCGCGTCCTTGACGACGATGAACGTCCACGCCCAGAGGAGCGCGAGGGCGACGAGCGCCCCGTCCGCTTTGAGATGTCCACCCGCTGTCGGCTGCGACATGGCGGGCGCTGTCTCTCACGCCGCGCAAGGCGGCGCCAGGGGGGCGTGCCCCCTCGCCTACTTGCTCTGCAGCGCCTGGCGCAGCTCGGGCAGGACCTTGAAGAGGTCCGCCACCAGGCCGTAGTCCGCCACCTGGAAGATGGGCGCCTCGGGGTCCTTGTTGATGGCCACGATGGTCTTGCTGCCCTTCATGCCCGCCAGGTGCTGGATGGCGCCGGAGATGCCCGCGGCGATGTACAGCTTGGGCGCCACGACCTTGCCCGTCTGGCCCACCTGCAGGTCGTTGGGCACCCAGCCCGCGTCGCACACCGCGCGGCTCGCGCCCACCGCGGCGCCGAGCACGTCCGCGAGGGCCTCGATCTCCTTGAAGTCACCCTTGGTGCCGCGGCCACCGGCCACCACCACGCTCGCCTCGGTCAGCTGCGGGCGCGCGCTCTTGACCTCCTTGAAGTCGATGAAGCGCGTCTTCACCGGCTCGGTCTTCGGCGTGAAGGGCCGCACCTCGGCCTCCGCTCCGCCCGTGGGCGCGGCGGGGAACTCGGTGGGACGCACGGTGAACACCTGGACGGGCGTCGTGAGCTTCACGTGGGCAACGACGTTGCCCGCCCACATCGGGCGCGCGTAGACGACGTCCGCGCCACTTCCCTCGAAGCCCAGCACGTCCGTGGCCATGGCCGCCTTGAGGCGCGCCGCCACGCGGGGCAGGAGGTCCTTGCCCATGGCGGTGGAGGCACCGCCCACGAAGGTGGCACCGAGGCTCTGGGCCAGCTCCGCCACCGCCGGCGCGAACGTCTCCGCCAGGTAGTGCTCGAAGACGGGCGAGCTGGCGGCGTGCACCACCTTGGCGCCGTGGCCCTTCAGCTCCGCGGCCAGGCCCGAGGCGTCCTTGGCGAGCACGGCCACGTGAAGCTCCGCGCCGGTCCTCTCCGCCAGCTGCTTGCCCGCGGTGAGGGCGTTGAGCGTGGCCTTGCGCAGGTTCCCATCCGGCTGCTGCTCCGCGACGATCAGAACGACAGGCATCGTAAAGGTCCTCTCAAAGAAGTTCGCGTGTGGGGTGGACCGGGAGGCTCAGACGACCTTGGCCTCGTTCTTCAGCTTGTCCACGAGCGTGGCCACGTCCGGCACCTTGATGCCCGCCTTGCGCGCCGGAGGCGGGACCATCTTCTGGATGACCACCTTCGGCGTGACGTCCACACCCAGCCCGGCCGGCGTCAGCTCCTGGATGGGCTTGCTCTTGGCCTTCATGATGCCCGGCAGGCTCGCGTAGCGGGGCAGGTTGAGGCGCAGGTCCGTCGTCACCACCGCGGGCATCTGGCACTCGACCGTGGCCAGCCCGTTGTCCACCTCGCGCACCACCACCACCGCCTTGCCATCCGCACTCAGCATGACGCCGGGGTGCTTGCCCTTCTCGGCGTCCGACTCGAGCGACTCCACCTTGGAGGCGAACGTCGCCTGGCCCCAGCCGAGGAACTCGGCGAGGTACTGGCCCACCTGGTTCTGGTCGTCGTCGATGCTCTGCTTGCCCAGGATGGCGAGGTCCGGCTTCTCCGCCTCCACCACCTTCGCGAGCAGGGCCGCGATGGCGAGCTGGTCCAGCGCTCCGGCGTGGTTCACCCACACGGCCTTGTGGGCGCCCATGGCCAGCGCGTGGCGCAGCTGCTCCTGCACCTCCTTGCCACCGATGGAGACGACCACCACCTCACCGCCGTGCTTGGCCACCAGGCGGAGGCCCTCCTCCACGGCAATCTCGTCGAAGGGGTTGATCTTGTACTTCAACCCCTCCGGCACGATGCCCGTCCCCTGAGGGTTCACCCGGATCTTCGACTCAGCGTCTTCGACGCGCTTGGCGGTGACGAGGATCTTCACGACATCTCCCTGAAGCTGCAGGTTGACCGATGGAGCTGGCCCCGCTGGGACCACGCCTGACGCAGCGCGTCCCCGGCCCGGGGCCGTAGATAGGCAGAAGGGGCGTTGACTTCAATGTCAAAGTTGCGGGGTTTGAGGAAAGCTTCTCGGCCCCAACAGCGTCACGGGGCCTTCGGGGCCCTGGCCTTGGGCACCTTCTCCCAGTCGGCGAGGAACTTCTTGATGCCGAGGTCGGTGAGGGGGTGCTGGGCGAGCTGCTCGATGACCGCGAGCGGCAGCGTGGCCACATGCGCACCCATTCGCGCCGCCTGCAGCACGTGCACGGGGTTGCGCACGCTGGCCACGAGCACCTGGGTGGTGAAGTCGTAGGCCCGGTAGATGTCGAGCACGTGGGAGACGAGCTCCATGCCGTCCTGCGAGATGTCGTCCAGGCGGCCCACGAAGGGGCTCACGTAGGTGGCGCCGGCCTTGGCGCACAGCAGGGCCTGGTTGGGCGAGAAGACGAGCGTGACGTTGGTGCGGATGCCGTCGGCGGTGAGCGCCTTCACGGCCTTCATCCCCTCCACGCCCATGGGAATCTTCACCACCACGTTGTCGTGCAGCTTCGCCAGCTCGCGGCCCTCGGCGATGAGCTCGGGCGCGGTGAGGGAGACGCACTCGGCGCTGATGGGGCCGTTCACGATGGAGCAGATCTCGCGGATGGTCTCCTCGAGCGGGCGGCCCACCCTGGCCAGGAGCGAGGGGTTGGTGGTGACGCCGTCCACGCAGCCCATAGCGTGCGCCTTGCGGATCTCCGCCACGTCGGCGCTGTCGATGAAGAACTTCATCCTTCTCTCTCCGGGTTGTGAGGGCGCGCCCCGGGGTAGTCGAGCAGGCACGGAACGTCAAGGTGACAACACGGCCCCGCCCTGGCTACAAGCCCCGGAGCCACACGCCATGGACCGTCGACTCGCCGCCCTCCCCGTCTCCCCGCCTGCTGCTCCGGATGCCCTCGCCTACGCGCGCGAGGTGCTGGAGGTGGAGGCGCGCGCCATCCTTTCCCTGACGGAGCGGCTCGGAGAGCCGTTCCTCGAGGCGCTCACGCTGATGCGGGACTGTCCCGGCCAGGTGGTGGTGACGGGGATGGGCAAGCCGGGCTTCATCGCCCAGAAGCTGTCCGCCACGCTCGCGTCGGTGGGCGTGCGCTCGGTGTACCTGCACCCGGCGGAGGCCGTGCACGGGGACCTCGGGCGGGTGGCGGACGGGGACGTGGTGCTCTGCCTGAGCAACAGCGGCACCACGGAGGAGGTGGTGCGGCTGCTTCCGCCGCTGAAGCGGCTGGGCGCGCGGCTGGTGGCGCTCACCGGGGACGCGCAGTCGCCGCTGGGACAGGCAGCGGACGTGGTGCTGGACATCGGCCGCATCGCGGAGGCGTGCCCCATGGGGCTGGTCCCCACGGCCTCCACCGCGGTGCTGCACGCGCTCGGGGACGCGCTGGTGATGACGCTGATGCGCGAGCGCCAGTTCACCCGCGAGGCCTACGCGCGGCTGCACCCGGGCGGAAAGATTGGCAGGAGCGTCATGCGCGTGGGCGAGCTGATGCGCACGGGCGCGTCGCTCCCGCGGGTGGCGGCACACGCGCCCCTCTCGGAGGTCGTCGTCGTGATGACCAACACGCCGGGGCGCCCGGGTGCGGCCTGCGTGGTGGATGCGCAGGAGCACCTGGTGGGCATCTTCACCGACGGTGACTTGCGCCGCCGCGTCGAGCGGGGCCAGACGGACTTCACCACCCCCGTGGGAGACGTGGTGGGTCGCCAGCCGAAGACGGCCTTCGCCGAGGAGCTGGTGCTCGCCGCGGCCGAGCGGATGCACGAGACGGGCGTGGACCAGCTTCCGGTGGTGGACGCCGAGGGGCACCTGGTGGGCCTGCTCGACGTGCAGGACCTGCTTGCCTCACGCCTCGTCTGACTCAGCGGCGCACGGTGACGGCCCCTGCGTCGCCGTCCACGTCCACGTCCACGTCAACGCCTGGAGCTAACGGACCTCAATCTCCCCTCTCCTCCTGGAAGAGGGACAGGGTGAGGGCAATGTGCCCGCGCTGGGCTACCTCAGCTTCTTCGCCAGCCCACTCCGGCCCGCATACTCCGGAGCGCTGTCCGAGAGCTTCCTCCAGAGCGTCTTCGCGCCCTGAGCATCGCCCTTCTTCTGAAGCACATCGCCAAGCGCCTCCACGGCAGCGGGTGACGACTGCACCGCCACCCCCCACACGCGCTCCGCCATGGGCTTCTTCAGCCCGCTGAGCGCCCACGCAAGGCCCGCCTGCGTCCGTCCATCCTGCGGACGGAACGGCATCACGCGCCGGTACTCCGCGAGTGCATCCTCGTAGCGCCCGCGCGCCAGATACTCCTCGCCGTCGGCCAGGGCCTTGTCGAGCCCCGCCTCGAACTCGGGGGTCCGCTCCACCTTCTGCACGGCCTCCACCACCTCGCGAGACAGCGCAGGAGCACCCCCAGCGGACGCACCCGAAGCCGCACCCGCTCCCGGTCCCGCTCCCGCACCTGCGGGCCCACCGGCCACCGCGGAAGCACTCCCGCCCGCAGGCCTCACCGTCGCGAGCTCCTTCGCAAGCCGCTCCCGCCGCTCCGAAGCGCGCTTCGCGACACGCTGGGGAACCCCCCCGGCAGCAATCGCCTCCTCGGTGGCACCCAGCATCGCCCGCGCCATCGGGGCACGCGCGCCCGTCGGGTGACGCTCGAGCAGGAGCCGGAACCCATCCCGTGCCTCGAGCAGCGCCTTCTTGTCGCTCCCGCGCGTCTCGTAGAGCAGCGCCGAGCGTGAGAACAGGCTCTCCTCGAACGCCGGATCCACCTCCAGCGCGCGCGCATGCGCAGCCAGCGCAGCCTTCGCATCCCCGGCGAGAAACGCCGCGTGCCCGCGCTGGGACATCACCTCGAGCACCGGCGCGAGCGCAACCCGTGCACACGCCACGGCAGCAGCCCGGTCCCCACCCGTAAGGCGCTCGCGAACGACCCGCTCACGGGCCTCCAGCGTCTCCTCAGGAAGCGGACACGCCTGCGTCTCGGCCCCGGCACGCTGGGTCGCGCTGAGCTTCTTGCGCTCGGCCAGGAGCAGCTTTCGCAGTCCCTCGGCACGGGCCTCCGCCTGCGCGAGGTACTCCTGCGCATCCTTCGGGCGGCCATTGTGCAGGTAGAGGCGGCCAATCATCGCCGCCATCTCGAACGTCTTCTCGCGCTCCTTCAGCCCCGGCGTCGCGTCCATTTGCTGGAGCAGCTGCTCGGCGGTGGGAGGCGCCTTGCCCTCCGCCACGGGCGGGTGCCCGGAGGGGAGCGGCCCATCCACGGGCGCCGGAGTCGCGACGCCGGCTCCCTGTCCCGCGGCGGGCGGGACCGGCGGGTGATTCGGGGGAAGGACTTCCTGCGCCGCAGCGGCCCCGGCGAGGAGACCCGCGGTCACGGCTGCCCCCACCCACACACGCACTCGCTTCACGATGCAATCCTTTCCAGCTGGGCCAGCGGCCACGCGTCGGAGGCCAGGCGGCGGACGTCCTGCGGCTCGAGCTGCGCGAGCAGCGCGCGGATGGTGCTCCCGAGGACCGGGTGCACACAATCACCCGCGAGCTCCGCCAGCGGCTCGAGCGCGAAGCGCCTGCGGTGGAGCTCGAGGTGCGGCACCTGGAGGACGGGCTCCGCCACCACGCGGCCCTCCCACAGCAGGATGTCCAGGTCGATGGGGCGCGGACCCCACCTCTCACCCTTGCGGCGTCCGAGCTCCCCCTCGATGTGCTTGAGGATTCCGAGCAGCCGCTGCGGGCTCAAGCCACACTCCAGCTCCACCACCGCATTGAGGAAGCGGGGCTGGGCCGGGCCCACGGGGGCGCTGTCGTAGAGGGCGGACGTGCGGCGTACGGCCACCGCGTCGATGCGGCGCAGGGACTGCAGCGCCCAGAGAAGGGATTCCTCGCGGTTCCCCAGGTTCGACCCGAGGCCGATGTAGACCGATTCGCTCACGCGACCTTCTCAACCGGGTTGCGCAACACGCCGATTCCTTCGACCTCCACCTCCACCACGTCCCCGGGAGCGAGCGGTCCCACGCCTGCTGGCGTCCCCGTGGCGATGAGGTCTCCCGGAAGGAGGGTCATCACGTGGGACATGAAGGCCACCAGGCGGGCGGGGCTGAACACCACGTGATGACCCTCCTTCCGGGAGACCTC
>JAKEEX010000311.1 GCA_022616315.1 Myxococcaceae bacterium | reverse complement strand
CGACGACGCCGCGACCCAGTGCACGGCCCGACGCGCTGGTGTCCACCCAGGCCACGTGGTGCTCACCCGCCGGGAGCTCCGCGCGGAACACGGCGAAGAGCTCGCCGAGCGAGCCGGCGCGCCGCGTGCGCACCCGGAGCCGCCCACCCTCCACCCTGGGCAACCGGAGGCGCACGCGTGTGATGACGCCCAGGAGGCCCAGGGCCCCGATGGCGCCGCGGAAGAGGTCCGGGTTCTGCGTGCGGCTGCAGTGGAAGGTGCGGCCATCCGGCGTGGCGAGCGTGAAGTCCTCCACGTGCTCGCCGAAGGTGCCCGCGCGCACGTGGTTCTTTCCATGCACGTCCATGGAGAGGCAGGCACCCAGCGTGGGCACCTGCGTGCCAGGGACGACCGCCGGCCAGAACCCGTCCGCCACCACGTGCCTCCACATCGCGCCGAGCGTGAGGCCCGGCTCGGCCTCGAGAAGCCCGGAGTTCGGCTCCCACGCGAGGATGCGCGAGAGCCGGCGCACGTCCAGCGTAAGGCCCTGCGGATGGAGCGCCACGTCGCCGTAGCTCGTGCCGCTGCCACGCAGGGCCACCGGGAGATGCTCCGCGCGCGCTCGGGCGAGCAGCTCGAGCAGCTGCGGCAGGTCCTCCGGCGCGGCATAACGTCCGGCCACCCGGGTGGCGCCGCCGAAGCCCTCGAGCACGCGCCATCCGGCAGACGTCCGCAGGGAAGCGGACGTCACAGGTTGAGCCTCCGGAACACCGAGGAGGGAAGGGCGCGCACCACCGCGGCCACCAGTCCCCAGCGGCGCGGAACGAAGGCGGAGGCGCTGCGCCCCCGCGACGCCACGGCGAGCACGTCTCGCGCCGCCTCCTCCGGAGACACGAGCCAGAAGAGGCCGCTGCGCCCGCGCGTCATGGCGGTGTCCACGAAGCCCGGCTGGATGGTGACGACGTTCACACCCTTGACGGCGAGTCGGTTGCGCAGGGACTCGAGGAAGGTGGTGAGCGCCGCCTTGGTGGTGCAGTAGGCCGGGTTGCCACGGCGGCCACGCACGCCGGCGATGCTCGAGATGCCGACGAGGGTGCCCGAGCGCTCCGCCTCGAAGCGCACCGCGGCGAGGTCCAGCCACGCCATGGCACCCAGGAGGTTGACCCCCACCATCTGGCGGTCCTTCTCGAAGCTGTACTCATCCACTTCCACGGGCGGCATGACTCCCGCTGCGTAGACGAGCGTGTCCAGCCCACCGAGCTCCTGGACGATGCGCTCGAAGAGGGCCGGCGTCGCGCGGGTGTCCATCACGTCGTGGACGTGCACGTGCACCGACGGAGCACCGGCCTCGCGCGCAGCCTCCGCGACGCGCTTCAGCTCCTCCTCGCGCCGCGCCACGAGCGCCAGCTGCGCCCCGCGCCGGGCGAGCTCGAGCGCCACGGCCTCACCGATTCCCGAAGACGCTCCGACGACGACGGCCTTCTTGAACGACACGCGCACCGCAGTTGCTCCCTGACGGGCACACGAAGGAGGCACCCGGAGCGCACCGTACAACCGTCCCCTCTCCCCCTGGGAGAGGGAAAGGGTGAGGGGGCTGTGGCTCCGTCCCGCGCCTACGCCGCCGTCAGCACCACCTTGACGATTTCCGGCGGACTGCCCACGCGCATGGGGGGACCCCAGAACCCGGTCCCCCGGCACACGTAGATCCGGCCCGCACCGTGTGTGTAGAGCCCGGCGTTGTACTTCCACATGAGCGCGGTCACCAGCGTGCCCGGGAACATCTGCCCCGCGTGCGTGTGGCCGGACAGCTGCAGGCCCACGCCCCTCGACACGGCCTCCTCGAAGCCACGAGGCTGGTGCGCGAGCAACACCGCGGGAAGGTCCGGACGCCGGCCCGCGAGCGCGACGTCGAGGTCATATCCACCGCCGAAACCCTGAGCGCCCGCGCTCCAGTCGTCCACGCCGACGAGGTCGAAGCCGCCCCCGGCATCACCCACCGTGACGTTGCGGTTGCGCAGCACCTGCACGCCCATCCGCTCGAGCGCGGAGCACCAGGCGTCCGCGCCGGAGTAGTACTCGTGGTTTCCCGTGACGAAGTAGCGGCCGAACCGGGCACGGACATCTCCGAGTGCCGCCACGGCGTGGCCCAGCTCCGGCACGCGTCCATCCACGAGGTCGCCCGTCACCGCGAGCAGGTCCGGCTTCAGCCCGTTCACCTGCTCCACCAGCGTCTCCATGAAGCGCCGCTGGATGAGCGGCCCCACGTGAATGTCGCTGAGCTGCACGAGGGTGAA
Organism: Myxococcaceae bacterium; assembly: GCA_022616315.1. Classification (GTDB taxonomy): domain Bacteria; phylum Myxococcota; class Myxococcia; order Myxococcales; family Myxococcaceae; genus JAKEEX01. The sequence goes on along the minus strand of JAKEEX010000311.1, from coordinate 3,618 downwards.
GCCGTCGAGCGTGCGCGGAAGGCCGGGCAGGGGCACCACAACCTCGCTCACCTCAGGGCGCTCGTACGCACGCCACGTGCCATAGGCGCCCACGCCCCCACCCACCGCCATTGCTCCACCCGCCACGGCGCGAGAGAGAAACATGCGCCGCTCGAGCGACACGCCCAGCTCTTGCAGTTCCCCCTGTGAGCCAGCGCCTCTCTCCCCCTGCAACCGCTTGGCACCCCAAGCAACCCCACCCAGCACCAGCACCCCGAGCACGAGGTACAGGCTCAACCCCATCCAGAACCACTGGAGTCGCGCCACGGCCTCATCCACTGGCGCCGGCAGAATCGGTGCCATCAACCGCCCGCCCAGGAGGCACAGGGCGAGCAATGCCACCAGCGCCGCACCCACCCGGCGCACCGGTGGATGCACCGTGACGTCCCGCACGAGTCGCCGGTACAGGTACACGTGTCCCGCCACCACGAGAGAACCGGAGACGGTGAGCAGCAGGAGGAAGCGCAAGGGCATCTGCATCGCGAACAGCAACTGTCATCGAAGCCGGGGCGGCCGCAACGCGAAGTGGCGTGAACTTCCGTGAAGTGATGCCCGCCTCACGCGAGGAGGTGACGCAGCGCCTCCTCGAGGTGGGGGAAGCGGAACGAGAAGCCTGCCCGGGTGGCGGCCTGGGGCAGCACACGTTGGCTCGAGAGCACCGCGCCTGCCGCCTCGCCGAGCGTGAGCCTCAAGGCCAGCGCGGGCACGGGGACCAGGGCGGGGCGCCCCAGCCTCTCCGCGAGCGCGTGGGTGAAGTGAGCATTCGTGACGGGGTGGGGTGCCGTCGCGTTGACCGGGCCCGAGAGCACCAGCTGCCCGAGCGCGAAGAGGACGAGCGATACCACGTCCTCGCGGTGCACCCAGCTCATCACCTGCCGGCCGCTGCCCAGCCGGCCCCCCACGCCTGCGCGGAAGAGGGGCAGCACCTTGTGCAGGACGCCACCCTCCGGATGCAGCACCACCCCGAAACGGAGCCGCACCACGCGAGCTCCCAGCGCCTCCGCACGCTGCGCCTCCGCCTCCCACGCCACGCACACCTGCGCGAGGAAGTCGTCCCCGGGAGGACTCTCCTCGGTGAGGACCCGCTCGCCAGCGTCCCCGTAGTAGCCCACCGCGGACGCGCACACGAGCGTGCGCACTGTTCCGCCGCCACGCATCGCCTCCACCAGCCCCGCGGTGCCGCGCACCCTGCTGTCGCGGATGCGCTCCTTGACCTCCCGCGTCCAGCGCTGCGCCACCGGCTCGCCCGCCAGGGACACGAGCGCGTCGCACCCCTCGAGGAGCGAGGGCGCGGGAGGCTGGGTGGCATCCCAGAAGGCCACCTCGTCTCCTCCCCGGGCGTCCCGCTCGACATGACGAGTGAGGAGGCGCAGCACGTGGCCCTCCTCACGGAGCCGCTCGCAGAGCCTGCGTCCGATGAATCCACCGGCCCCGGTGACGGCCACTCTCAAGTCCCGCTCCTCCCGTTCGAGCAGCAGCCACGCATTCGAGCCCCGCGTGCCCACCTCCGGCGATGAGCACACACAATCGCTGTCTCCCAGGCGACGCACAGCGGCGCGCACATCTCCACACGGAGTGCACCGGAAGGCGACCGTGCGTCCGGACGGGCGTGCGCCTCCTGCCTGCTCGGGAGTCGGGGAGGCGCTTTGCGCTTCAAGACATGGTGTGCATAGAAGGGCGCCGCGCTACTTCGTGCCCCCCGATATGTCGCAGCCCATCCGAATGTCGCCGACGGCACCAGCCTCGCCCCAACGCAGTGTCGCGCTGGACGCCGTGCGTGCGGTGGCCGTCATCGCGATGGTGATCGGCCACACCCTGGACGCAACCCTGTCGCCCGCGGCCCGGGCTGCGCACGCGGTGCAGGTCTACTGGGAGTTCCGTGGCATCACCGCACCCCTCTTCCTGTGTGTGGCTGGCTGGGCCATGACGGCGGCGATCGCGCGCTCCGGCCGCAGTGGCATGGAGGTGTTGCGGCGCTACCTTCCACGCGTGGCGCTCCTCCTCGCCTGCGGGGTGGCGCTGCGGTGGCCGGGGTGGGATCTGTGGGGACTCGTCACCTTTCAGCGCCCCGTGTGGGAGCACCTGCTCGCCTTCGACGCGCTCCACTGCGTGGCCGGCGGTGTCCTGCTCGCGGCGCTGCTCTTCGCATGGCTTCCCCCTCGCGGCGCGCGCGCCCTCCGGGTGGGGATTGCGCTGAGCATCCTCGTGCTCTTCCCGTGGGTGAGCCCCGCGCTCGCGTCCTGGATGCCGAAGCATGCCCTTGCGCTGCCGCTCTCCGAGGCGCTGGTGAGTCTGCCTTCGCCCTTCCCCCTCTTTCCCTGGGCGGCCTACTTCTTCTGCGGCGTGCTGCTCCGGGAGGCACTGGAGGCGGCACGGAAGGTCCACCCGGCGGTGGTGGCGGTGGGGATGGGCCTCGTCGTGATGGGGTTCCTGTACTCGCCGCTGGGTGGCCTGCTGCGGGAGGACGTGCAGCAGTTCTACTGGCGCATGGCGCTGATGTTCCCCGTCGCCGGGGTGGCGCTCCTGCTTCCGCAGTCCGTGGCGACGCGGCTGGCACCCGTGGGACGCGCGAGCCTCTGGGCCTATGTCCTCCACCTGCCCATCGCGTATGGATGGTCCACCTACCCGGGGCTGATGGCGCGGGTGGGGCAGACGCTCTCCTTCGGCCAGGGCTTCCTCCTGGCGCTGGGCGTGCTCGCGGTGAGCGTCACGGCGGCGCTGTGGGCCAAGCGTCACGTCTCACCCCTCAAGAAGCGGCTCTTCGAGCGCCTCTTCGAGACAGAAGGAAGTCCCGCAGTGGCACCGGAGTTCTCGCCGCACCTCTCCCGGCCCGGAGCAGACGCGCACTCCTGACGCACCGGACCGCATGATGCTCGCCTCTCTCCGCCGCCGCTGGCGCCTGCTCGTGGGAGGACTGCTCGTGCTCGGCACCCTCGTGCTGCTCGTGCGCGCCGCTTGGCGCGAGCGCTTCGGACTGACGCAGCCACCCACGGAGCCCTCCCGGGGCCAGTCCGCGGCGCAGAGCGAGCCCGTGTTCCACGACCCGTCGGGGCTCGAGGGCCGGAACGGGCAGGCCCTCGCGCGCACCTTCGCGAAGCTGCGCGGGCTCGCGGAGGGACGTCGCGAGCGCGTGTCCATCGTCCAGCTGGGGGCCTCCCACACCGCGGGCCAGTTCTTCCCGGACGAGATGCGGCGCCAGCTGCAGGCGCGCTTCGGCAGCGCCGGCCGCGGCTTCGTGGCACCCGGTGAGCCGGAAGGTGCGCGGCCCCACACCGGCGTGGTCCGCGAGCTCGAGGGGGACTGGCGCGTCGAGGGTGCCATCCGTCAGACGCTCGGCCAGCGCTGGGGACTCACCGGTGTGCGCGCGCACGCCTCCTCCGGTGCCCGCATCACCTTCCGCTTCTGCGACGAGTGCCAGGACGCGCCCGTCCCCGCGCGCCTCGCGGTGCACTACCTGGAGAGGCCGGGGATGGGAGAGGCGGAGGTCCGGGTGGGCAACGCGGTGCGCGCGGTGCTTTCCCCCTCGGACCGCAAGCCGCGCGGCGAGGCGGTCCGGATTGCGAGGCTCGACGCCTTCGG